>USQD01000039.1 GCA_900556795.1 uncultured Prevotella sp.
TGATTTATCAAAGTATTTTTGCTAAAATTTCGATTTTATTTCTTACTTTTGCCGAAAATTAGAAAAAATATAGATTATGAGATTCAATTATGACGTTCTCGTTATCGGTGGTGGTCACGCCGGATGCGAGGCTGCAGCTGCCTCCGCAAACATGGGAGCCAAGACCTGCTTGATAACGATGGACATGAACAAGATTGGTCAGATGAGTTGCAATCCTGCCATCGGAGGCATTGCAAAGGGACAGATTGTACGAGAGATTGACGCACTGGGCGGACAGATGGGTATTGTCACTGACAAGACCGCCATCCAGTTCAGAATGCTGAACATCGGCAAGGGACCTGCTGTATGGAGTCCTAGAGCACAATGCGACCGAGGTAAATTCATCTGGGAGTGGAGAACCATACTCGACCACACCGACAACCTCGACATCTGGCAAGACCAGGCCGACGAGTTGCTCGTTGCTGACGGAGAAGCCATCGGTGTGCGCACCATCTGGGGCGCCGAGTTCTACGGCAAGAGCATCATCATTACTGCCGGCACTTTCCTCAACGGACTGATGCACGTGGGCAGAAAGATGGTAGAAGGTGGAAGATGTGCAGAACCTGCAGTTCATCATTTCACAGAAAGCATCACCCGATGGGGAATCACCACTGCAAGAATGAAAACAGGAACACCGGTCCGCATCGATAAGCGCAGCGTTCACTTTGAAGATATGGAAGAGCAACCTGGCGACAGCGACTTCCATCAATTTTCATACATGGGCGATCATCGCATACTGAAGCAACTTCCTTGTTGGACATGTTACACCAACAAGAAGGTTCACGACATTCTGAAAAGCGGACTCGATGACTCTCCTTTATATAATGGTCAGATTCAAAGCACCGGTCCTCGCTATTGTCCAAGCATCGAGACCAAGCTCGTCACCTTCCCAGACAAGGAACAGCATCCGTTATTTCTGGAACCAGAAGGCGAAGACACGAATGAAATGTATCTGAACGGATTTTCATCAAGTATGCCGATGGACATCCAACTGAAGGCACTCCATGAAATCCCAGCATTGAGAGACGCCAAGATTTACCGACCAGGTTACGCCATCGAGTACGATTACTTCGACCCTACCCAACTCAAGCATTCGCTGGAGTCGAAAATCATCAAGGGTCTCTTCTTTGCCGGACAGGTAAACGGAACCACCGGTTACGAGGAAGCTGGAGGCCAAGGCACCGTTGCAGGAATCAACGCAGCCCTACATTGTACTGGCGACAAGACTTTCGAAATGAAACGAGACGAAAGTTACATCGGCGTACTCATAGATGACCTCACAACAAAGGGAGTTGACGAGCCTTACCGAATGTTCACCTCAAGAGCCGAATATCGCATCCTACTCCGACAAGACGACGCCGACTCCCGACTCACCGAGAAAGCATACGAGCTGGGCATTGCCAAACGCGACCGTTACGACTGGTGGATGGAGAAGAAAAATGCAATCGAAGGAATCATTGACTTCTGCGCAAACTATCCTATCAAGAAAGACGAGATCAATCCAAAACTTGAGGCTCTAGGCACAACACCACTTCGAGCAGGCTGCAAACTTATCGACCTCGTTGCTCGTCCACACTTGAACCTTCAAAATCTATCGGAGATTATTCCCGACCTGAAGACAGCGATGGATGCGCCAGCCAATCGAAAAGAAGAGATTGCAGAAGCGGCAGAAATCAAAATGAAGTACAAAGGATACATCGATCGAGAACGACTCATCGCAGACAAGATGCACCGACTGGAGAACATCAAAATCAAAGGACGCTTCAAGTATTCCGAGATACTGGAAATCTCCACAGAAGGCCGCCAAAAGCTTGAACGAATCGATCCGGAAACCTTAGCTCAGGCAAGCCGAATCCCAGGAGTTTCTCCAAGCGACATCAACGTACTGCTGGTACTGCTAGGAAGATAATCAGTCATACGGAGAAAGCCGTACCAGACTTAATTGTTTCACGTGAAACGCAACATACATAAAATACTTGATATCTAGCCAATTAAATGTGGTTACATCAAGTATTTTATAGTTAAAGTAAAACTTTATGTTTCATAAAACAAAAGAGGATAAAACCGAAGAAAAGGAATAAGAACAGTACGTATTAACGGGCAAAATGGAGATACAAGACCAAGAAGCCACAACCCGTTTCCTACAATAGGAAACAAGATAAAAAGAAAGAGAATAAGTATTAATAAATAAACAAAAAAGTAATGAATAATCAGCTATTATTAGACAATCTGCGTTGCATTCCAGATTGGCCAATCAAGGGTGTAAACTTCCGCGATGTCAGCACCCTTTTCAAGAATCCAGATTCTCTCAAAGAGATTTGTGACGAGATGTACGAGATCTACAAAGATAAGGGAATTACCAAAATCGTAGGTATCGAATCACGCGGTTTCGTAATGTCATCTGCACTTGCTATCCGACTCGGTGCAGGCGTAGTTTTATGCCGCAAGCCAGGTAAACTTCCTTGCAAAACCGTACAGGAAAGTTACGCAAAGGAATACGGTATGGATACTATCGAAATCCACGAAGATGCCATCAATGAGAACGATGTAATCCTCCTCCACGACGACCTTCTCGCTACCGGCGGAACCATGAAGGCGGCATGCAATCTGGTGAAGAAATTTCACCCGAAAAAGGTATATGCAAACTTCATTATCGAGCTTGTAAACGAGAATTTCGAAGGCAGAAAAATCTTCGATGACGACGTAGAAGTATCTACTCTATTACAGTTGTAAAAGCATTTAATATGCTGTTTAAGGCAGCAAAAATGTACTTTAACAACACACGAGCGTTGCAGTTTCACGTGGAACAGCAACGCTCTTTTACCCTTAAAAACTCCTTAGAGATATGACGAAACAAGAAAATGAGGAAAGATTAGCAAGGCTAAAAAGTATAGTTTTAAGCATGCCGGAGAAGCCAGGAAGCTATCAATATTACGACGAAAACCATACGATTATATACGTGGGAAAGGCGAAAAATCTGAAGAGAAGAGTGTCATCCTACTTCCATAAAGAGGTAGATAGATACAAGACAAAGGTACTTGTTTCTAAGATTTTCGACATCTCATACACCGTCGTCAATACCGAAGAAGATGCACTTTTGCTAGAAAACAACCTTATTAAAAAGTATAATCCAAGGTATAATGTTTTGCTGAAAGACGGCAAAACCTACCCCTCTATATGCGTTACAAATGAGTATTTTCCTCGCATTTTCAAGACTCGCCATATCAATAAAAAGGTGGGAACATTCTTCGGTCCTTACCCTCATATAGGCAGTATGTATGCAGTTTTAGAGGTCATCAAAAAGCTCTACAAACCACGCACATGCCGCTTTCCCATCACAAAACAAGGCGTTGCTGAAGGCAAATATAAACCCTGTTTAGAGTATCATATTCATAACTGCGGAGCACCTTGCATCAACAAACAAAGCTACGAGGAATATCAGGAAAACATGCGCCAAGCACGTGAAATTCTAAAGGGAAACACCCGGGAAGTTGGCAAATATCTCTACGACTTGATGATGAAAAATGCCGAACTTCTCCGCTTTGAGATAGCCGAAGAATACAAAAAGAAGTATCAGTTGTTGGACGAATTTGAGGCAAAAAGCGAGGTGGTAAGCCATACGATTACCGATGTGGATGTCTTCACCATCGTGAATGATGACGCCAACAAGAACGCCTTCATCAACTATATTCACGTGAAAAACGGCACCATCAACCAGAGCTTCACCTACGAATATAAACGCAAGCTGGAGGAGAGTGACGAGGAGCTTCTGATTACCGCCATACCTGAAATCAGAGAGCGTTTCCACTCCACTTCGAAAGAGATTATCGTGCCTTTCGAGATGGAATGGAAACTGAAAGACGCCACCTTCTTCGTGCCGCAAAGAGGCGACAAGAAACACCTTCTGGAGCTATCGGAAATGAACTGCAAGCAGTATAAATTCGACCGTTTGAAGCAGGCAGAAAAGCTCAATCCGGAACAGAAGCAAACCCGATTGATGAAGGAATTGCAGGTAAAACTAAAGCTGCCAAAACTGCCTTATCAGATAGAATGCTTCGATAATTCCAACATATCGGGTGCCGATGCCGTGGCTGGCTGCATCGTATATAAAGGTATGAAACCTTCAAGAAAAGACTACCGTAAATACAACATCAAGACGGTGGAAGGACCGGATGATTATGCTTCGATGCAGGAGGTGGTAAGACGCCGCTACATTCGCATGATAGAGGAAGGAACTCCCCTGCCAGACCTCATCATCACCGATGGTGGCAAGGGGCAGATGGAGGTGGTAAGAGAGGTGATAGAAGACGAACTGCACCTGGAAATCCCTATCGCTGGTCTTGCCAAAGACGATTGCCATCGCACCAATGAACTCCTCTACGGTTTCCCGCCACAAACCATCGCTCTACCACCGGAAAGCGAGCTTTTCAAGGTATTAACGCAGATACAGGACGAGGTACATAGATACGCCATCACCTTCCATCGCGAAAAGCGAAGCAAGCACGCCCTGCATTCGGAACTAGACGATATCAAAGGCATAGGTCCTAAGGCAAAAGAGGCGCTCCTGAGCAAGTTTAAGAGCGTGAAAAAGATAAAAGAAGCATCACAGGAACAGCTTTCAGAGGTAATAGGGCCTCATAAAGCCGAGATTCTTGCGAAATATTTCGCCGAAAAAGGCGAGAATATGAAATAAAAGTCGTATATTTGCAGTTGAATCTATAAGATAATAATATAATAAGGATTGAACAGAACCCTGAATTCCGCAAAATGCTATTCATAAAGTTCAATGTTCAACATTCAAAGTTCAAAGTAATAAAATGTTCAACATTCAAAGTTCAAAGTAGTAATATGAGAATAGTAATACAGCGTGTAGGCCATGCCTCTGTAACCATCGAAGGAGAAGTGAAATCTGCCATCAAGCAGGGCTATCTGATTCTTCTCGGCGTTGAGGAAAGCGACACTTCAGAAGATGTAGATTGGTTGGTTAGAAAGGTCATAGGCCTTCGTGTTTTCGACGACGAAAATCATGTGATGAACCGCTCTATCATGGATGTAAACGGCGAGATTCTGGTGATTAGCCAGTTCACCCTATTCGCCAGCTACAAGAAGGGAAACCGTCCTAGCTGGCTCAGAGCAGCCAAGCACGAAATCAGTGTCCCACTCTATGAAGAGTTCTGCAAGAAGCTATCCGATGCACTCGGAAAGCCTGTAGGAACAGGCGAATTTGGTGCCGATATGAAGGTAGAATTACTGAATGATGGTCCTGTTACCATCATGATGGACACCCATAATAAGGAGTAAAAACTAAACATTCGAGAACAGATGGAAAAGATTTTAAAATATAAAAGTTGGTTCCTGGCTATAGGAATAATCATAACGTTTACCTTTTCTCAAAGGTTCTTAAACAATCCATGGGCAGAATATGTTGGTGAAACCCTCGTTACCATTGGCTTGAATATGGAGTTCATCAGCGACAAAAGGGAGGATGGAAAAATCGGTATCTACAACACCATTGCCGCTATATTCATGACTGGATTATGGCTATGTCAGACTTATTTCATAATTAAAGATCATCTATTATGACTATAAAAGAAGCACAGGAAGCAGTAGATAAGTGGATTAAGGAATATGGCGTTCGCTATTTCAGCGAACTTACCAATATGGCTTGTCTTACGGAAGAAGTAGGAGAACTGGCTCGTGTCATTGCCCGAACATACGGCGACCAGAGCTTCAAGAAGGGCGAAAAGCCTAACCTCGGCGAGGAAATGGCAGACGTTCTCTGGGTTCTCATCTGTCTGGCCAATCAAACGGGGATAGATCTTACAGAAGAACTTCAGAAAAGCATCGACAAAAAGACCCAAAGGGATTCGGAAAGACATAAGAATAACCCGAAATTGAAGGAATAAACAACCCGAAATGAAGGGAATCATATAAATAACTTAACTTTAATAATTAAAAAAGTAACATAAAGTATGAGCAGTATTAAAGAACAGGTTCTTGCACAGCAGGGACAGTATAGCGAGTCGGACGACAAGTATTTATCTGTATTGAAACAGTATAATTGCGACCTCAATGATGAGGAAATCGCAGCAGAAGTGAAGAAGATTCTCGATGAGAAAGTTGCAGAGAATGAGACCATGGAGGTAAAGAAATTCCTCTTTGGCAGTATCGAGCTTACTTCTCTTCACACAGAAGATACAGAAGAAAGCATCCTGGCAATGATTGAAAAGGTAAACCAGTTTGCAAAGGATTATCCAGAACTTCCTCATGTAGCAACCGTATGCACCTACCCTAACTTTGCAGGTCTTATCAGTCAGAGTTTGGAGGTAGATGGCGTAGAAATCGCAGTAGTAAGCGGCAATTTCCCATCTTCACAGACATTCATCGAGGTAAAGATTGCCGAGACAGCCATGGCTATCAAGGATGGTGCTACAGAGGTAGATATCGTAATGCCTGTCGGTAAGTTCTTCAGTGAAGATTACGAAGGCCTCTGCGATGATATTCAGGAACTCAAGGAAACTTGTGGTGAGCATAAAATGAAGTGCATCCTGGAAACAGGCGACCTGAAGAACTGCAGCAACATCATGAAGGCTTCAGTTCTGGCAATGTATGCTGGTTCAGACTACATCAAGACTTCAACCGGTAAGGAGAAGATTTCTGCTACTCCAGAGGCTGCCTACGTTATGTGCCAGGCTATCAAGGCATACTACGAGAAGACGGGCATCCAGATTGGTTTCAAGCCTGCAGGTGGCATTAACACCGTTCACGATGCAGTGGTATACTATACCATCGTAAAGGAAGTCTTAGGCGAGAAATGGTTGACCAACCAGTGGTTACGACTGGGAACATCACGCTTGACAAACCTCCTTTTGAGCGAAATCGTAGGTAAGGAAATCAAGTACTTTTAAAGATACGCCAAGAAAGAATAAAAGTACTTAGAATAGGGGTAAAACCCTAAGTATAAGGTTAATAATAAAATCGCCCAGAAATGGCAAAAGCATTCATAGACAATGCTTTTGTCTTCTCAGGGCGACTATTTTTATAAGAGTCAACAAGCGAATTATGCTTTGCGCTCAATCACAAAATCAAGATAAGCCTTCAAGGCATTATAGACTTCCTTGTCTTCAACATAATTATCAAGGAAATCCATAGCCTCAGCATGAAAATCCCACATGCGCCTGTCTGCATATTCAATACCACCATTCTCCTTTGTGAAAGCAACTAACTGAGCTATTTCATCTTGGGAAACCGTATGCGCTTTAACCTTTCTTGCCAACTTCATCATCTCCTCATCACCAGTAGCTTTCAAAGCATAGATAACAGGAAGAGTGAGTTTACCTTCTGTCATATCATTACCAGTAGGTTTACCTATCTCCTTAGAATCGTAATAATCAAAAATATCATCACGAATTTGGAAGATAATACCCAGATTCTGACCAAAGCGCTTAGCCGCTTCTATCTGCAATTCTGAAGCATTTGCTGACATGGCACCAATACCGGCACAAGCCTCAAAGAGAGCAGCGGTCTTCTGTTTAATAACCTGATAATAAATATCTTCCGAGATTTCTTCATTACTGATACTGTTCAACTGAAGTATCTCTCCATTTGACAAGATACGTCCCAACTCAGCAAGATATCGAACAATCTCTTCAGAATGAGAATAAGAAACATGAAGCAAGGCAGTAGAGAGAATAAAATCACCTACTAACACTGCAACCTTATTATTATATGTGGCATTGACGCTAGCTTGGCCACGGCGCTCCCCACTCTCATCCACAACATCATCATGCACAAGAGAAGCTGTGTGAAGAAGCTCCAATCCTACTGCAGAATGCTGTGTGACGGTAGAAATTTTACCAAAATTACGGGCCATCAACAAGATGAGCATAGGTCGCATACGTTTTCCTGCACGCTGACGTATGTGATCGAGCACCTGAGAAAGAAGCCCGTCACTATGCATCAAAGACTTGTTGAACAAATCTATGAAATCTGCCAATTCAGCCTCAATAGGCTGCTTGATAAGTGATAAATAGTCCATTGAATATGAGTAAATCTACTTAATTTCTAAATTTTGATACAAAATTAATCAATTCTTCTTGAAATATCGCATTTTTTTAGTAATTTTACACCACAAAAATGAATATTATGGATAAATTGTTCCTTTTAGACGCGTATGCGCTCATTTATAGGTCGTATTACGCCTTTATGAAGTCTCCTCGTATCAATTCGAAGGGACTCAATACTTCGTGTGTCATGGGATTTTGCAATACCCTCAATGAGATACTTACCAAGGAGAAACCTACCCACATAGCGGTAGCTTTCGACCATGGAAAGACATTCCGACATGAGGCTTTTCCTGCATATAAAGCTCAGCGAGAAGAAACTCCTGAAGACATCAAAATCTCAGTCCCTATCATCAAAAATATCCTGGAAGCCTACCATATTCCAATCCTACAGGTAGACGGTTTCGAGGCAGATGACATCATTGGAACTGTAGCAATTCAAGCAGGAAAAAAAGGTATTGAAACCTATATGCTGACACCAGATAAAGACTATGGTCAGCTGGTTCGAGACAACGTATACATGTTCCGACCAAGACATGGAGGTGGCTATGAAAAATTAGGAGTGGAAGAGATTGAAGAAAAATACAGCATCGCTTCCCCACTCCAGGTAATTGACCTCCTTGCTTTAATGGGAGACTCTGCTGATAATTTCCCAGGCTGCCCAGGTGTTGGAGAAAAAACAGCTGTCAAACTCATTAATGAGTTTGGTAGTGTAGAAGGCTTGATTGAAAATTCATCTAAAGTAAAAGGCAAACTCCGAGAAAAAGTAGAAGGGGCGATTGAAGATATCAAGATCTCGAAATTCTTGGCAACCATCAGAACGGATGTTCCTGTTGACTTGAAAATGGATGACTTGAAATTGGTGGAGCCAGATAATGTCAAATTGGACGAAATCTTCACAGAACTAGAGTTTAAGTCGTTCGCCAACCGAGTTCTTAAAAAACCTCAAAAGGTGCAAACAAAACCTACAGGAGAGCTCGATTTATTTGGCGCACAGCCAGCAGATGGTCAAGAAGAGCAAAAAAACACGAGTTTTGACACCATTAAAACTGTTGAGCATTCATATAAACTCATTGAAACAGAGGAAGATGCAAAATCTCTTTATGACTATTTAATTACAAAGCAAATTTTAAGTCTAGATACAGAGACTACATCAACGGTTGCAATCGATGCAGAATTGGTAGGATTAAGCTTTGCTGTCAAAGAGAAAGAGGCTTTCTATGTTGCAATCCCAGCAAATCGTGAAGAAGCCTTAAAAATCGTAAACATCTTCAAACCGCTCTATGAAAATCCAGAAATCTTGAAAGTGGGACAAAACATCAAGTACGACTACGAGGTCTTGATGAACTATGGAGTAGAGATTCAGGGAAAGATGTTCGACACGATGCTCGCCCACTACATCATCCAACCAGAACTCTATCACAACATGGATTATCTGGCAGAGGTATTCCTTCATTACCAAACTGTCCACATCGAAGAGTTGATTGGCCCAAAGGGAAAGAATCAGAAATCAATGCGCGACCTCGCTCCATCCGAAGTTTACGAGTATGCAGCTGAAGATGCAGATATCACACTGAGATTGAAAAATGTATTGGAACCAAAACTCAAGGAGATAGATTGTGAAGACCTGTTCTGGAATGTAGAAATGCCACTGGTACCGGTTCTTGCCCACATGGAGATGAACGGAGTATGCATCGACACGGATACTTTAAAGGAAACGTCTAATAATTTAACCAACCGACTCTCAGAAATAGAACACCATATCTATGAGTTGGCAGGCGAATCCTTCAATATTGGCTCCCCTCGTCAAGTAGGAGAAATTCTCTTCGGAAAAATGAAGATTGTAGAGAAGCCCAAAAAGACGAAGACGGGACAGTATGTGACAAGCGAAGAAGTGCTACAACAATTACGCAGCAAGAGTCCTATCATTGATGAAATTCTGAATTACAGAGGTTTAAAGAAACTTCTCGGCACCTACGTAGATGCCCTTCCAAAGCTTATTAATCCCCGTACCGGACATATTCACGCTTCCTTCAATCAAGCCATCACTGCCACAGGTCGTCTTTCTTCAAGCGATCCAAACCTACAGAATATTCCAGTTCGAGATGATGACGGAAAGGAGATACGCAGATGCTTTATTCCGGAGCCGGGTTGTCTATTCTTTTCAGCAGACTACTCTCAGATAGAACTGCGTATCATGGCGCATTTGAGTGAAGATCCAAACATGGTAGAAGCATTCAGGGAAGGTTCCGATATCCACGCAGCTACTGCTGCCAAAATCTGGCATGAGGACATCAAAGATGTCACAGACACACAGCGCAAGAAGGCAAAAACCGCCAACTTCGGAATTATCTATGGTATTACCACCTACGGACTCGCCCAGCGCATGAACATCGAAAACAAGGAGGCTAAGCAAATCATCGAAGATTACTTCCGTACCTTCCCTGGTGTTCAGGCATATATGGAGAAATCTAAGGAAATGGCAAGAGAAAAAGGCTATGCCGAAACTCTCTTCCATAGACGACGTTATCTGCCAGATATCAACAGCAAGAACGGTACAGTAAGAGGCTTTGCAGAACGCAATGCCATCAATGCCCCTATCCAAGGTTCTGAAGCAGATATCATCAAGGTTGCCATGATCAGAATCTTCAACCGATTCAAGACTGAAGGCATCAAGAGCAAGATGATAATCCAAGTACACGATGAACTCAACTTCTCTGTCTTCCCTGAGGAAAAAGAGAAAGTAGAGAAGATTGTTGTAGAGGAAATGCAGAATGCTTACAAGCTCAGCGTACCTCTAATTGCCGATGCCGGCTGGGGGAAAAACTGGCTAGAAGCACATTAATAAAATAGAATAAATAGCAAAAACTATTCCCAAAACTTCAGGTCCCGATGTAGGTATTTCATCTATATCGGGCCTTTTCTTTTGCATATTTTTATAACCATCTACTTAGCATTACAATCCGCTTTCTTAATATAATAAGGTGATAATGTTAACATTACGTTAAAGTATGAAAATAATTGCCCAAAAGTTTGGAACTTATTGAAAAAAAGCATACCTTTGCAGTGTTCTATTGAAGTAGTACACTAAAACATTAAAGATTATGATACAGATTAAAGACATTG
>USQD01000040.1 GCA_900556795.1 uncultured Prevotella sp.
CCATCCATTTCGAAACTCTCAAAACTAAAAATTTGTATAACACTTAATAAGTAAAAGATTATGAAGAAAATGAATTTGCTCGCAATGAGCTTGGTATCAGCAGCAGCGTTATCTTTCTCAAGCTGCAGTAACAATGATGATTTAGGTGGTGGCGCAGGTACACAGTCACAGGTAAAGGGTTTCTATATGACATTGGCCGTACAGACTCCTACTAGCAATGGTACAAGAACCTCTATTGAAAATCCAATACCTACAGAGGATGCTACCGCAGCAGAAGCAGCTGTTAAGAATGGTACTTTCTACTTGGTTGATGCAAATGGAGCCGTTGTATTTAGCAAGACTCTGACTGGCCAGGATTGGACAGGAGCTATCAAGGGCCAGACTGGTTCTCAGAAGGATGGTAGGACTACACTTCAGATTCAAGTAGAAAATGTAGCTGCAGGTGCTACCTATAAAGTATATTTCAAAGCTGGTTCAACCAATATGGATACTGTAGAGCCGTTTACTATCACAACAGGTACCAAAAAGACAGGCGTGTTTACAGCAGATGGAATTACACAGACATTCACATCAACAGCAGCTTTTGCTAAGCCATGTGATACAGACAACAACTTCTCTATGTTCAACCAGAATGATGCAACAACCAATGGTAATGGCTATACTGTCACATTCACTGATGCCAACAAGGTTGAGACCACCCCTGCAAAGGTTATGTACAATGAAGTAGAAAGCCCAATCAAGATTGAGCGTGTAACAGCTCGCGTTGATGTTCCTACTAGTACAGAAAACCTTTTGGCCGAATACCCAACAAACGCTTCACAGGCATTGAAGAATGCAATTGACGATGCGAAGAAGAAGGTTACAAAGATTGAATTGGTTCGCTATGCACTCTCTAACGTTACAAATAAGGCATACGTTATGCAGAATTGGAATGTAGCAAATAACGTTTGGAGCCTTGCAATTCCTACAGGCGCAACATTGTCTCAGACAAAGGACGCATTCGGTGAGAAGTATTTGCTCAAGGATGGTGGCTTCAAGGCTTTGAAGGGTGCTAAAAATGACTATATCTTTGAGAACAACAAGGATGATGCAACTGCAATGTACTTCGAGTACAAGGTTACATTGGATGCAAATCAGTTTAAGAATGCTGCAGGTGAGCTTATGCCAGCAGACTGTACAGATGGTACATTCTATCGTTACAACAACGTTATCTACACAAGCTTTGAGCAGATCATGAAGGCTTACGAAGATGTTACAGGTCTCTTCGAGGGTAAGACAGCTGCCCAGTTGAAGACAGAATTGGAAAATGCAAAGAAAGTTGAAACAACTGAAGGTGCAAAGGATGTAGAGACCAAGTTGTCAGAATTCCGTGCAAAGTATGGCATCGAGGTGTTCAACGAGGGTAAGACATACTACAAGCAGGTTATTACAGACAACCAGTTGGACAAGAACGTTATCCAGCGTAACACTATTTACCGCTTGCAGGTTAACAAGATCTTCAACGTAGGTGCACAGGTTCCTAACGGTGAGATTGACAAGAACGGTTTGTTCTACCTCGACGTAACTGTAACAGTTAACCCTTGGGTTCTCAATACACAGGACGTAGAGCTGGGTGACTAATCCCAATCACTTCGCTTAATCGCAGAAACAGAAAAAAATGAATGATCCGGGGATGTACCCCATCCCCCGTTCTCAAGATAATTCTTGAAACAACAATACGCTCAATCTCCCGGGGGCTACCCCACCTCCGGGAGATTTTAAAAAGAAAAAGATGATATTGCCGTCAACAGATGGCGGGAACCCCTATCGTGCTGAATCAGCACCACTCAACAAGAAAAAAAGGATGCCGGAGGCTACCCCACTTCTTACGCCCTGCGGCACACTAGATATAAGTATAAGTAAAAGAATTAATAAAATACAAACGATATGAAACATTTCATCATCAAAAACGGTTGCAAAGTGGTTTGTATCTCAGCCATCGCACTCTCTTCGCTTTCATCATGCATGAAAGACGATTTGACGAATTGTCCTGCACACAAGGTGTCGCTCAAGTTCGATTATACATATAATGTTGAGAACGCTGACGCCTTCTCCCTGGAAGTGAAAAACCTCAACGTCTATGTTTTCGACAACAACGGTAAATACTTCGATACCTATACGCAGTCTGCCGACAAATTCGAAACAGGTCACAGCATGGACATTACCGACTTACAGGAAGGCAAATATACCTTCGTATGTCTGGCTCGTGACAAGACACCAACAGGTAGCAGAGCCGACGGTGACGACGAGATGGAGTTCAGCTTCACCCAACTCACACCAGGTGTTTCTACCATCAACGACCTGCAGGAGGAAATGGGAAAGAAAGACGGAGAAACTTCGGTCAACAATAAGAAGTTCACCGCTCTCTACACTGCCCAGACATCTCTCGACTTCAGAGGAAACCAAGACACATACGGCAATCTGAGTCTGATGAAATGTACCAAGACCTACCGCATCGTGATGCTTCCATACGGTAACGACCAAGAGGGATTCGTTGCAGAAAACTTCGACGTAAGAATCAAGGGTTCTGCTGCGCTCCTCGACTACAAGGGCGACAAGGTAAAGGATGCCAACGGAGTAGAACAGAACAAGCCAATCACCTACGTGCCTTACAACGAGAAACTGGTGGTTAACACCGACGGCAATACTGAGGTAGATGGTGAAAAAATCGACAAGGCTTTGGTTTACGACCTGTCTTCTTCCAGAATGTTCGAGCGCAAGAATGATGTAAGCACCCGCAACACAGAAAGCAAGGAGTACAACGACAAGCGAATCGTAATCACCGACAAGCGCACAGGCAAGGTAATCTTCAACCACTCACTGCCATGGTTCCTCGCTCTCTGCGGCGAGCGCACCGACAAGGGCTGGGAGGCTCAGGAATACCTAGACCGCCAGGATCACTACACCCTCGTATTCTACGTTCCTAGTCCTGAATACCACATGGTCGCAAAAATCAAGGTGAACGGCTGGGTTCTCAATCTACAGGACGCAGACCTCGGAGCCAAATAAGGAAACAGTGTAACCCACACTGTATAGAGAGAAAGAAAAGTATAAGTATAAGTAAAAGATTAAAAAGATGAAACGCTATAACTCAACTTTGACCAAGATGACACGCCGGCTAGGCATGGCTATCGCAGCCTTGCTCATGTTGAGCACAATGGCATCTTGCTCAGACCAAGATTCGCAGGTACCTGCAACTGGCGATGAAGCTTACCTCAACCTGAGCTTCTCTACCGCCAGCACCACGACTTCCAGAGCAGGCGGAGCTGAGAACATCGGAAACGACGAGACTCAGGCTAATCCTAACCAAGAGAGCGACATTCATAGCATCAAGGTATGGGTGTTTAAATCAGGAACAGGAGCAAGCGCCAATCCGATTGCTTACAAGGAAGACAACACTCCTACTGCTGTTGGCGGAGGTACCGCCAACGGCAACTACACGCTGAACTTGAGATTCTTGCGTAAGATCAACGGTGAAGAACTCAAAAACATCGACCTCTATATTCTGGCAAACTCAGAGAGTACCAATATGGCTGAAAAGCTGAATGGCAAGGATTTCCGCAGCATTACCCGAGCAGAACTGCAAGGTGTAACCTTCGATAATCCATTCGGTATTACAACAGAAGGCAAGGCTCAGACTACAAAGGTTCCTAACGGCAAGGGTCTCCCTATTTCCCGTGCCATTACCAATATAGAATTAGCCAATCACGTAGCTGATACTGAGATTGAGGCAAAGGGCAAAGGAATTAAGATTCCTCTGGTTCGCGCCGTTTCCAAGCTGCATTTCTATTTCGCCCGCAAGGCAAATGCCAATACAGAGAATGTAAAGGTAACAAAAATTGAAATAGATGAAAACACCTTCCCTACAGAAAGCTATGTCTTCCCTGATGAAGAGAACTATGCAACTGCTGATGCCAACAAGGCTGCTACAAGCAATAAGTACGGAACTCCTTCTTATGTTTCTACTCTCCTCAAGCTTGACGGTGTAGAGAATACCGGAATCAAGGAAGTGGAAGACCCTCTGACTTATAAGCGTGGAGCAACCGAAACAGCCCAGACTTATATGGACCGCATGAATACGAAAATCGGCGGACATGATTTGAGTTATCTTCGTGAAACCAATAAGCCTATCACAGGTAAGATTTACTATCAGTTGACTGACGAAAGTATAGAAAAATCTCAGGGATTCACCATTCCATCCAGCGGCAAAGCTATCCGCAACCGAGAACTCGTAGTTTACGGCTACTTCCTCAAGGGTGGAGCTCTCTGCCTCGACTGGCAGGTAATGCCTTGGAACAAGGTAACTTCTGAAATCAGCTGGAGCAATGTAAATTGCCAGATGTTTGCTTGGCATAAATCATCTCCAAGTGCAACAAAGGGTGATGAAGAAGGTAAATACTGTCTGGTAAACTTTCCAAGATATGAAACCGACAAGCACAACTCTCTATTGGCTAAGTCATCAGGAGCAGCCTACTACATCAAGGTAGATGGTCCTACCGGACTGGTTTGGAAAGCTCATCTTACCAATACAGATGATTTTCAATTCTCCTATGGTAGTTCTATAGAGAACCAGACAAACTGCGTTTCTACAGGCATCGCCCGAACAGCTCCTTATCAGATCAAGGTAGAAGCCAAGAATCCATGGACAGAAGGAACATCATTTGATCAGTTGACAGAATGGGCAAAAGCTAAGGGCAACAATCCTGTATATACCGATCTCTACGTAACCGTATCACTGGATGGCATCCATGAATATGAAGTTGAAATCAACCCAGATGGTGCCGGAGGTATTTACAAGAAGGGAAGAAAGTTCGCAGGAACTAACACCCGCATCCGCATCTTCCAGCTGCAGGCTACCCAGGGAACTGCCTACGATAAGCTTCAGAGCAATAGTGGACATTATACTAATTATTTAACAAAATAAGGAGGGCAAACAATGAAAGCAATATCAAAATACTTTGCGATGTGTGCAATCGCCCTCTTAGGGCTTGCAAACACATCTTGCATGAGCGATGATATAGAAAGCACTGCTGCTTGCAACTACAGCGTAGTGCTGGAATATAAAGTAGGCGGTTCTGCTACTGAAACCCGTGCTGCTACCCGTGCAGAAACAGAGGTTGGCAATGAGATTCTCAATGAGAATCAGATCAATCGCCTCGACCTCTTCGTTTTCAAAACAAATGGATTATGCGTCAAGCAGGTTACATTTAATTCTGCAGATGTAAAGGGTAGTCCAACTACAGAATACAAGCACAAGGAGTTGACAAGCAATGAACTGACACGTTCTGACATTGACGGCAACGATCTCTACTTGGTTGCAAACCTAGACAACTGGGGCAACATCAACAACCTGAATGATTTAAAGATTGCCACCATCAATCAGGCAACAACCTTCCAGCACAACCAGAAGCAGTCTGCTTTCGTGATGGATGCCAAGATGCTAAAAAAAGAAGTAGTAACAGGAAAAATTCACCTGAAGTTCCAGCTGAAGAGAGCGCTTGCCAAGATTCGCCTCAACGTACAAGATGACAAGGGCAACGCAGTAGCTCCTACAGCGTATGCCTGCCAACTGGTAAACTATGCAGCTGATGGTTCCATCATTGAAGAAGGCACCTGCGCCGACAACAAATTGACAAAAGCCGCAGCAGTCGCTACTCCAAGCCTAATAGTAGAAGGCAAGGCTGTGTTCTACTCATACGCCAACAGTTGGATTGACAAGACAAAGAATCCGTATGCAGAAGAGCCAATCGATGTCAGCAAGCAGACCTACATCCTGCTCAAGGCAAAATACAATGGCAAGGATTACTTCTACAAGGTGCCGGTTAACAAGCGCCTCTACGAAAGCAACGATGCCGCAACAACAGATTGGACCAAATACGAGCCTCTCTATCGCCTCGACCGCAACACCATCTACGACGTAACAGCCAAGGTGGACAGAGAAGGAGGAGATACTCCTGAGAATCCGGCAACATTGTATGTGAATCCTATCGTAAGTGACTGGGATGACAACATCGCATGGGACTATACTGATAAGGTAAGCATCGAGATGGAACGAGAAGCCGGAGAATTTAGAGAAGCTGTGGAAGTTCACTATGGTATTGCCAATGGAGGTGGTCCAGCTATCAAACTGAATAACATTGATACAGGCAACAAAAACTGGATCCTTCAGTGCGACAACCCAGACTTTGCGTTCTATGTGGATGGAAAAATCTATGATACAGTAAGTAAGAGCGACATCAGTGGCAACTCATTTACATTCTATGTAGTGCCAAAGAGAAACAAAGACTTAGCTGTAGAAAGAAATTTCGACACCAACGTATTTATCGTTCTTGCTCCTGACATGAGAAAGGTTCTGTTCAATGTAGGAAATGGAAAACTACCTGGAGATGACTTTAATATCAAGTTCACCCAGGGTGCTGATCGCTCAGGAATTTAAATGAGAATATGTGGTTTAAATAAACTAAAGGATTAAATCATCATGAAGAAGTTAAATAAATATAGAAAATCTGTACAAGGCTTGATGTTGTTGACCTTCGGTCTAACAATGGCAGGATGCTCCGCTCAGGATGATTTCTTCACCGAAACATCGTCAGAGAGCCTCAGCATCAAGCCTAGTGTAACAGAAGCAACTGTATCAAGAGTAGTTGCTTCTGACCAAGCCCTGCGTGAAGCTGCACTGGACAACCTGTACGTGAAGATTTTCGACAAGGAATATCAGGAGCAAAGTGTCAACAGGAAGTTTGACCGCAACTTGCAAAGCAACCAGAAAGAGATTCTTGGTCAGGGCAACTGGAAAGTTGACTTGAATCTGCAGGAGAACAAGGATTACTTCGTGTACTCAATTGCCAATGCAAAAGAGGACTTACAACAGGTAAACTCATTGGCCGACCTGGAAAAGAAGGTGCAGACTGATGAAGACATCTGGAAGCCTTACAGCAGCAACAAGAATGCAACCAAGAACTTCCTGATGACAGCCAACTCTGATTGGACAGTCAGCAAGGAGCCTACTCAAACCATCGACAGTAAGCTGACAAGAGCTGCAGCCAAGATCGTTGTAAATCTCAAGATCAATGTTGCTGGCTACGAGGTGGTAGGCGAACCTACCTGGCAGTTGCTGAACTATAACACCCAGACTACTCTCTTTGGTGTAAATACAGCTAAGAGCATAGCTAGTATGAGCGAAACTGAGACGAATGAGAAAATGGCTAAGACTGCTGATGGCTATCAGTTGGTTACCTATAGCTACGCAACATTATGGGATGATAATGCAAGTGCACCTCAGGCAAAGATCAAGGTGATGCTGAAGAAGGGTGAAGAAAAGCCTGTGGATTACTATTACAGTATTCCTGTTCGCGACCCTAAGGCAACAAAGTCATTGGAGCGTAACTACGTCTATACAGCCAACGCCACCGTAACAAGTCTGGGCAGCAGCTCTGACATTACTTATGGTGATGCTATGAATCTGGTATATGATGTACAGAAGTGGACCAAGGGCGAAGAGACAACAATCAATGCTGGTAACCAGAAGTACTTGTTGGTTTCTCCTACCTTTATGATCATGAAGAACCAGAGATTTGATAATTCAACCATCAAGTTCTATGGCTCTGGTGAATGTAAGGTGCAAACCATGGAAATTTACTATTATGACAAAAATGGTAATAAACAAGCATGCTCTGGCAGTCAATACTTCAATGCTTCAGCAGAATATGCAGATGGTCATAGTGAGTTAAAGGACAAGGGAACAATTGTTATTGGCGCAAAAAATTCAACAACCGCCAATGACTTCGTGCCATTGTCTGTTAAATATATCAAGATAAAGGTAACTTGCGATGGTCTGGAAGAGATTGTAACTATCAAACAGTATCCTTTGGAGTATATCCAGGGTATAGCTGGCTGGTATTCTACAAAATCTATAGACGGATGGATTGATTGGCAAACAGATCAAGCTTCGCACAAAACAAAGAAGACCTCATATGATGATCATTTTAATGCAAAAGTAAAAGACGGGAACTATATTTATGAATATTACGACAAGAATGATGCTTTTTGGCCGTGGGATCCTGACGATTATAAAGCTACACTTGGAGACGGAGCCAGTAACGGTCAACATAATAATCAGATGTACGTTGTACAGATTACAAATACCCCTCAAAATAGCAAATACAAAATAGGTCACGTTACAAATATTGATAAAAATACGAAATTATCTTCAGAAGATGTTGTATCTCCAGCATTTATGCTAGCATCTCAACTTGGTACAGTTACTGCATTCACAAATAAAAACGATGGTAAAAATGCATCAGAACATTGTGACAAATACATTGAGGTGAGAAAGGATGGTAAAAAATATACCGACTGGCGATTACCAACAGCATCAGAAATTGGCGTTATCACAAATTATCAATATAAAACGAATCAAAATGTGATTGACGTTGTATTGGCTGGAAGAACCTACTGGGCCTTAAATGGCAGTCAGGTTACAGCAAACACAAATAATAGAAATACTGGATTTGTTCGTTGCGTTCGCGACCTCTCACCAGAAGAGGTAAAAGAGCTGGAAAACAAGAATGAATAACAATTAAAGAAGGTACAAAATGAAAAAGTTAAAACTATATATCGGAATGATGGTAGGACTGTTAGCAACCATGCTAACAGCCTGCACAAGCGATTTGTCTGAAGAGACGGTGCCTTCTAACAGCAAGGGTGAGATGACGCTCAGCTTCAAGGTATCTACTCCAGACTACAAAATCGGAACAAGATCTGAGGGCTACAACAACGAGGGATTCGAAAGCTCTGATGTGCAGATATTCTGCTTCGATGCCAACGGATACTTCCTGGGCATGGGGCAGGATCTGAAGGTGGAAGCTACAAGCAAAGAGGAAATTGGCGAAGGTACAGTTAACACCAATAACAAAAATATTAGTGTGAAGATGCCTAATGCCACAGCCCGACTCCACATCATTGCCAATGCCAATATCAATACAGAAAAGGCTGCCAACGAGTGGATTGGTTTGCATGAAAACAAGCTAATTACTACGTTTGAATCAAAGGCAGATGAAAATCAGGCTCTGAAAACCAAGTATTGGGGATATTGTAGCGGTTCTACAACTGCTGACATGAAGACAAAGCTTACCAATAGCAGCAATGTGATTCATCTGATTAGAGATCGTGCTAAAATCACTGCTGACTGGGAAACTACAACCAATATCCAGAGTGTAGAAATCTCCATCGGTGAAGGAATGTTATATGCAACAACAGCTGCATTCGACCGTAACAAACTGGAATTTCCAAACACAACTGCTGCTAAGGATTGGGAATGGAATATTACCGATATTACCCTGCCTAAGTCAGAAAAAAGATACAAAGGTTCTGCAGGAGGCCAGATGGGAACTGTGCAATATTGCTTTGAGGATGAAAACTCAAGTAAGAATCCTGTAAGATGTATCCTGAAAGTGACATTCAACGACAACACCGTAAAATGGTACAAGGTTTATCTTCAGAATGAGGATCAGCAATTCTATAAGATCAAGAGAAATTATACCTATGCGATTCATATCAAGAAGCTGAATCCAAAGTTAGGTTATCCTGGCTACGACGATGCCCTTAACGGCTATGCAGCTAACAACCCATGGATTCAGGTAGAGCAGATCGTACCAAAGATATCAGATGGAACTTATACTTTGGAAATTCCTAATGGTACAAACGTGATGTTGAACGATGGTGCTGCTGAAAGTCAGGAAATCGACTTCAATTACGAAGGTGGTGATTTGAACAAAGCAAATCGTTTCGATGTAAACTGGGTTACGAATAATGAGTTAGGTAAGAAAGATCTCACCATTACCTATGCAAACGGTAAGGGTAAGATTGGCTTTACCAGAGATGTCATTACCAACCAGCTGAAATCTGGCGAAATCCGAATACTCGACAAGGTGAGTGGTATGAGTAGAACTATCAAGATATACAGTATCACGAAGTTCGACTTCGGTTTCACCTTCTCAGGTATGTCTGGAAGGAAAAAAAATAATACGGGTACTCTTACCTATACGATTCCGAAGAACTATCCTTCTGAGCTTCTGCCAGTAGAAATCAGAATAGCTTCTAACACCATCAACCCTGAGGATTGCGATGTGGAGGTAGGTTCTACAGAAGAAATCACAGAAGGCAAAGATTGGAACTGCTGGTTCTTAAAGAAGTTTGACTCTGTAGCAGCTCTCGGAGTAAAGCAGACAATTACTCTCAAGAACATCAGAGACAATAGCAGAGGTGACAAGGGTAGCTTCTACGTAAAAGTAAAATATGGTGGTGGTTTGCAAACTTTTGCATTCACCTACAAATAAAGAATTAGCAAAAATACTTAAGTTTAGAAAATATATATCAGTAAGAGGGAAGGAAGTTGCGAAAACTTCCTCCCCCTAATTAGTATAGAACATTATTATCATTTACTATTATACAAAGAATGCGAAAACAAGACTAGACTGGTCGTTGGAATTTTAGTTGCCGAGGTGATCTCGCCCTCTAAGATTCCACGACATTTTTTGCCCATAAAGGATCACTCTCCACAGTCCATAGTACAATCGGGGAAGTTATCACGAATAAGTAATCGCCTAGCGGCTGAAGATATAGGCTTTTCCGGCTTATACTATTAGTTCTTCTGGCAACAAGTAAAGGTTTCTTCGAAGACTTTATACGTAAAAGCGATGCAACGAAAGTACTTTCAAGATGCAACGAAGGTACTTACGAGGCGAAAGAGGCCTGAATCGCAAAATTGCCTTACGATGGCACAACATTGCCCCTAACTGGGGCAATAATCTGCCATTGCCAGGCACAAAATGATACGTCGGGAGCTGGTAAAACAACCACTCTCTTTTTTACCCTTCACCCTTCACCAAATCGGCTGAAACCCCGATAAACACTGGGGTTGCGAGAGGTGAAGGGTTGCGCTGACCCTTCACCACCCTTCACCCACCCTTCACCTTCAGATTGCGCATGGAATTGAAACGGAAGCTCGCCCTGTTCGGTCGTGGGCCGAAACCACTGTTTTATGTCCCACAGATTTCACAGATTTACACAGATTTTCCGTAAGCGTCTCCGCGTTTATACCATTGTAGTCTTCTCTTTTGTTCGTACCTTTGCACCATAATTTTAAAATCACATGAATTATGA
>USQD01000041.1 GCA_900556795.1 uncultured Prevotella sp.
AAAAGGCTTCCCTGCTGGGGGCATGCCCCCAGCAGGGAGTGGGAATGAAAGTTAAGAACAAGCCTTGACACAGTTTAGTTTACACCCCCACCTTTCTTAGTATCATATTTATTTCGTATTCAAAACCAGCTTTCTGGCTTTCATCTTTTCACCAGCCACCGAAAGTTCTATCTTTCCCGGCTTATTGCCTGCTCTCAATATCACGAGGGCGGAACCCTGGAAGAGATTGCGCTGAATGGTCTTCTCCAACTGAGTTTTTCCGATATGAAGCTCATCCGAAGCGATGTTTCCGTTATCCACCGCCACGATATTCGCATCGCCTTTCACGGTGAAAGTCAACTTGTCGAAAGCCTTGGCATCCTTCATGTTCAGCACTCTTCTGCCCTTCTTATCCACGGCATAGATGCGAACGTGCATCAGATCCTTACCGTCAGCATGCCAGGTCTCCACATCCGGAACTAGTTTCAGAGCCACAGCCTCACCCGTGGTCTCTATCTGATGGCGAGCCACCACCTTGCCGTTCTTCTTGGCCACAGCCACCAGAGTGCCTGGAGCATAGGCGATGTTGTCCCACTTGATGCGAGCACGGAGCTTAGGGTCGTTGCTGTTCTTCTTTACACCCAGACTCTTGCCGTTGAGGAAGAGTTCCACCTCGTCGCCATTGGTATAGGTATAGAGCGAAACCTTCTCACCTGCCTCACGGTTCCAGTTTTCAGAAAGCTTTCCGGCAGAAACATTGATACCATTCCACTGGATGTTGCCACCCGATTTCTCGATAACACCGATGTGAACGGTTGGCTCGTCAGTAAACATGCTCTTCACGAAATAAGCATCTGGCTTTGGCTGAAGAGAAAGGTCGAACACACCCTGATTCCAACCCTTGACTGGCCATCCCATGCTCTCGCCCAGGTAATCGATGGCGCCCCAATAGGCAAGACCAATCACCTTGTCACGGTCCATCTCGTAGAAGTTAGGTCCCATGGCAGCCACACTTGCCTCACTCTGATAGAAGGTTTTCTCCGGATAGCGCTTGCTGTCACCAGGGAAGTACATGTAACGGTAGTTATATGAATTCACCTCAGTCTCTATTGCCAGGTCGGCTGGGATGGAATCCGTCTCCAGGTTGCGGTAACGGGGATGCATCGCCACGGTGGTGAGTCGGGTATCATCATAACGGTGCAGCAATTCCTTCTGGAGTTTATAAACCGTCACGCCCCAATCATTAAAAGGCAGGTTGCTGTATTGCTGCAATTCATTACCCAGACTCCAGAGAATGACCGACGGATGATTTCTGTCTCGCTTCACCCACTCCGGAATATCCTTCTGCCAGAGGCTCTCCCATTCCACTCTGCCTCCGGCATACTGGGTGAGCCACTTATCATAAAGTTCATCCACCACCAAGATGCCATACTTATCGCAGAGTTTCAGAAAGTCCTCACTATAGGGATTATGAGAGGTTCGGATATGGTTCATTCCAAATTCTTTCATCAGTTTCAGTCGCTTCTCTATGGCACGCGGATAAGCAGCAGCACCCAAGGCACCGAGGGTATGATGATTGGCATACCCCTTCAGCAAGACCTTCTTGCCATTCACGAGCAAGCCCTTCTCCGGATTCATTTCGATGGTACGCACACCAAACGGCTCCTTAATCTGATCGGCGATGTTGCCCTCACTGTCATAAAGCGTCACCTCGGCAGTATATAAATAAGGTGAATCCGGCGACCACAACTTGGCATTTTCCAAAGAGATGCCTGGCAATTCATACTCTCTGTCTCTCCATTTGGCATTGAAATAGATGTCGTTCTTCTGCTCAGCCACCACCTTGCCATCGGCATCAAGAATACGAACACCCACCGGCATCTTGGCAGTGCTCTGTCCCTTAGCCACCTTCTGCTGGTTGATGATTTCCGCCTTGATTTTCACCTCCTTGTTGTCCTGTGTACGGATAAAGAGCGGATGGCGAGGGAAGAACAGATCCTTATTGGTAACAATAAGATTGACATCACGATAGAGACCGGCGCCCGTAAACCAGCGGGAGTTGCTTGGATTTTGCGTATCTGCCTTGACTGCGATTTCATTAGGCTGTCCCCATTTCAAGAGTTTGCTCAAATCGATATCGAAGCCCAGGTATCCATAGGCTGTGCCACCGATTCGCTGACCGTTCAGATAGACATCTCCTACCAGCATGATGCCCTGGAAGTCGAGCACGATGCGCTTTCCCTTCCATTCATCCTTGGGAGTGAGTTCATAGCGATACCAGCCGATGCCCATCTCCTTGAATCCACGGGAACTCAATCGGCTGCGCACATTGCTGCCCGCATCGCTGTTATCCGGGCGCTCGCTGGCATCCGGAGCCACCCAATCCTGTCCTATCAGGAAATCATGTGGCAGATTCACCACATCATCCCCGCTCTGAGTAGTTTTCAACTCAGAGATATTCTTCACATCACCGCGATGGAACTGCCATCCCTGGTTGATACTGATAGTATCGCGCACCGCAGCCTCAGCCGAAAGGGTTCCCATCAAAGGCAAACCGCCCAGCAGCAACGAGGCGAAAAGTATTGTCTTTTTATTCATTCCAAATTCATTTAATATGAGATTTTGAAGCAAAAGAACTAATCATAAAGTTCAATGTTCAAAGCTCAAAGTTCAATGTTTTATGTATTAATTCCCGTCTGGCTTGGTTACATCCTGGTTCACGGATGGATACCATACGAATTGATTGAAATCATCTGGCTGCACAGGATTGAAGTCCTTCCAATCTGCACGGAGATACTTCACGATAGGCAGATTGAGCTGCTTCATACCCATCACCACCATCTTAGCCACCTCGTAGGCACCGTATGGATTGAAGTGGGTATTATCCTCCAAAGCCTTAGGCTGGTTTGGATAAGTATTTGCCGGATAGTGAACCAACGACTTCTTACTGTTCTCGTAACCCAAAGTCTCGAAGAAAGTGCGGGTCATATCGTGAAGTTCGATCACAGGCACGCCCTCTCGTTTCGCCACAGCTCGCATGGCATCAGGATAATCGCCATGAGTTTCCTGAATCTTGCTATGGGTAGCATCGTCAAAACGGCGGCGCTGGGTAGGAGTTACGAAGATGATGTTGCCACCCTTCTTGCGTACCTCGTCGATGAATTTCTTCAGGTTGTAAGAGAAATTATACCAGGCACCACTGCCCGCCGACTTCTCCTTCTGATCGTTATGACCGAACTCACAAATCACGTAGTCGCCCTTCTTCATCATCGCCAGCACCTTGTCCAGACGGTTGGAGGCAAGGAAGGAACCTGCTGTCAATCCGCTCTCGGCATGGTTTGATATAGCCACCTCCGGACCAAACCAGCGTGTAACCATCTGTCCCCATGAAGCGTATGGCTCCGTAAACTGGTCAACTACCGTAGAGTTGCCGCAAAGGAAAACGGTGGTGGTTTCGGCAGGAGCCGGTTCCACCTTGATGCTCTTTACTGCTGGGGCTGCACCCGTAAACTCCAGAGTCAACTTCTCGTCCCAGGTAAAGTAATCCTTCTCGCGAGGCTTGATCTTTACGTTCATCTTCGCATTGATATAAGGGCTGCGCTTGTTCACGATGAAGGAGTAAGTTTTGAACTCGCCTTTCCTGGTGCTCACCTCATCAAGCATCAAACGACGGTTCTCAGCACGAACCACAGTCTTGCCCGCTTTCTTCTTAGAACCGAGCACCACGGTCACCTTATAGTTGCCATCCGCCACCTTCACGGAATAGAAGAAAGGCGCATTGCTCTTTGCCTTTGGAGCAGCCAAGATGTCATATCCCTGACCCTTCTCAGCAGAATAGACAGGCTGCGCCTTCAACATATCAATATCAAAAGTCTGGGCATTGGCGGCTACCGTAGAAGCCAGTGCCAACAGACTAGCAAATAAAAAAAATCTTGCTTTCATATTGTTTATTTCATTTAGTTTCTATAATTCTTGTCTATTTCTGCAAGGTAATACCCATCAATCCAATAACCACCTCATTACTGAGCGCCCTCAAAATTAAACGCTTCAGTTTCTTCTTTCCGTCTAACGGCATATCTAGCAAAATAGCCGCTCCACCATCTACCTCAGCCACAGCTTTTTTGAATCTCGGCACATCTGCCATGTTTCTGTTGACTTCCAGATGAAGATCACGGAAGAGATGACGACTCACCTTGCCCGATGCCAGACCTAGGCGATAAGGACGAAGTTCCGGCTGCGGGAAGGCAGTGGCATTCTCCAGGAAATCCTGCTCTATCGGGCACCAGTTGACAGGTGGAGTCAGCATCAGTTCATTCCTGGTTCCATCAGCATATTCTACTCTTATCACCGCATTTTCTATAGCATACTGCATCGGGTTGGTAGAACCCGCCATCAGGAGATAAGCATGAGAAGCCTTACCCTTCAACATGACGGAGATGCTATCCGGATAGTTGTCCCAAAGAGATGTATAGGCGATGTTCTTGCCTTCCTTGGGAGAGCGGAACGGCAAATCGCCATCCACCTGCGCCATGAACTCGCCATCTTGGATAAGACTTCTGAACTTCGTATCATCGATGTTTGCCGTCTTCTTGGTAGAACACCAGTCGCCGATGCCCTGGGTTGGCACACAGAGTGTAGTATATGGCGAACGAGGCGAGAGATACTGATTCTTGAAGATATCGCTCACGTTTGCATTAAACACCTTGTCCATGTTCACCTTTCGGCACTCCTTCGGGTTTACTTCGGCAAAGTCGTTGCCCACGCCCTTGATAGAAGCCCAGGCATCCACAGCTTGCTCAGCAATGCTTTCTGCCAATGGATATTTTCCAACCATATCCTTTTCATCTTTCATATCCCTTTCTTCCTTTGGCAGGATGGTTGGCATCTCGATATGCTGCACCTTATCTGTAGAGAAAGCAGTATCCTTATACTTGCCGCCTCCCAGGTTCTGGCGAATCACCAGTTTCAAAGGTCGCTTGAAGTTCTGGGTAACATCGAACACATCCTTTCCGTTTACCCGCTTAAATGCATAGTCTAGATAAGGCGTATGCACCGAGGCACTATCCCAAGCGGCAGGAAATCCCGGACGGAGGATACACTCACCCTCCAAAGCGTTAGGTGTGATACCATACAAGCCTTGGATAAGGGCACGGGACGAGATGCCGGTAACATCGGCAAAATCACGATAGCCTTCACCTGTGGCAACATCCATCTTCGATAACTGTCCGAAGTTGGCAGGACTGCTGCCAAGATACATGAAGTCGAGAATATTTGCCTTCAGCAACTGATAAGCCTCTTCCGTTCTCCCCGCCTGGTAGTAAGCCAGAACTGTATGCATCACTTCAGCCATCGCCACATTGTTGATGCTCCATTCGTAAGGAGCCCAGTCAGAAGTGCTCAGGGTCTGATATTCCACCTTATTATATATATAAGGGATGTGCGGAATATGCCGGTCGATATATCTGGTTGCCCGATAGTTCTGTTCAGGAGTTCCTGCTCCACAATCTATCGGGGTATAGATGCTCCAGAGAGCCGCATCCCGATGCACACGTTTCAATCCCATAAAGTCCTGATATTCCGCCCAATGTCCAGCATCCTTCAGCCATAATCTTTCGTTCATGGCTTTCAGAATCCTATCAGCTTCCTCTTGATAAGGTTGCGGATTCTCACCGATGATTCCGGCGATGCGAGCTGCCAGAAGATTAGCCCGATAGTTATAGGCGGAAGAATGGGTCACGGCACCGCTGTTGTATTGCAGGGCATCGCTCGCCCAGATACAGCAATAGGCATCATAAAGGCCATCATTGTCGGGATCCCAAGCCTGCTTTTCCCAAGCCAGATGACTCTTGATGACAGGCCACATCTTGCGCATATACGTGGTATCGGCATCAAACTGGAAGTGCCAAAGCAATTCATCTATATAAACCAGGTTCATGTCGTAATGATGGAACTGATGATTTTTCTCCGGATTCCTGCAGATATAGCCGTTACTATACATAGGAGTACCCCATTTGTAGGTACCGCGAGCCTGATTGTTCTTCGCGTCCATGAGATGCGGTTCGGTAACAGGCACATCGGTTACCTGACTCTTGGCATACGCATCGAAGTGGATACGCTGGCGGTCTTGCATACCGAGGAAATCGCCCATATAGGCACCTCTCCACCCAGGCAGCGACATGCGCCAGCCCACAGCCCCATGCTGCCACACCTTACCGTCCCAAGCTCCATCAGCAGCCATTACCAAAGCTCCTCCTACCGTATTGATATAGGCATCAGGAGTCTTGAAAACCACGGAAGAAGCCAGCTTGTTTCTCCACGTCTCAGCAGCATCAAAGAGTGGTTGCATCTGGGCATTCTCTGCCGTAGAAAGGCGATTTGCTCCATCTACAGAGGAATAGAAGATTTGCTCCGAAGAGGAGGAAGAATGAGAAAAACGAGACAAACGCGATGAACGAGCAGCAGGAAAAGATTTCGATACCGAACCCAGAACTGCCGTCTGCGATGCTGCAGGCTCAAAGGTTCCCGGCTTCAAGAAGCTTCCGATGTCGCCCGAACGTGTAGGTTTAGGCACAGCGGTTTCGCTCTGAATCGCCTCTACTTTCATTTTTTCTGCCCCGAATCCACGAGCCGTAAAACGCCAAATGGCGCCTTCCGCATCGTGGAAAGCCAAGAGAGAAACTATCAACTCCCCCATATCCCATCGCTTGTCTTTCAAAAGATAGTCACGACGTCCTGCTTCATAACTCGCCTTGCAATATTCAGCTTCATCAAGCCACATCGTCTGTCTCCCATCCGAAATCCGGAATCGGATATTACCCGTCTGGTTTTTCTTGTAAGTAGCAAAGATAGGACGGTCGCTGGTCTCCACTCGCCATTCTGCCGTACTCCCATAAAGAGCACGAGTATAGCGATTGTTACCATTCACGCAAACAAAGGCATTGCCTTCCGGATAATAGGAGGATTGACGGACAACCTCCGCAGAAACCATCGGCAAAACCATGTTCACCATCAATCCCAAGATTGCTATTTGCTTCATATTATTTTTTATTTAACTTGAATTATTTAAGATACTTAGCCAAAGGACTCTTCATTTTCTTCAAGCCCTTAGCCACACACTTGGCATTGTGCTGGGCCCCCTTCAGACTGGTGTGGGTATGATCTTTCTTGTAATAAGCCTTCACCTTTTCCTTACCTATCTTATCGTAAGAATCAGCAGCGATGTTGTGGAGGTCGAGGAAAGCAACGCCCGTTTCGGCTACCACCTCACGATACCACTTTCCGTAGCTATCGTTTCGACGCTCCATCTTTCCGTTAGGCCACTCGTTGCGAGGAGTCAGGGAAACGAGAATTGGGGTGGCTCCCTTCTCACGCACATCCTGGATGAACTTCTTCAGATACCAGCCGAAAGAATAAACCACCTCATACTGCTTGCTTTCTTCCATCTGATAAACATGACAAGTATCCTTGGCACAAGGAATGGAACCACGCATCTTCTTATCGGTCATAGAACAGATGTCGTTATGACCGAACTCGATGAGCACGTAGTCGCCTGGCTGAAGACTGTTATACACCTTCTCCCATCTTCCTTCATTAAGATAAGAACGGGAACTGCGACCCGCCTTGGCTGCATTCACGCAGGTAATCTTCTTAGGATTGAAGATGGTATAAGCCTGAGAGCCCCAGCCCCACATGCCGTCTTCTTCCTTATCGGCATTCTTCACTGTACTGTCGCCTGTGAAGAAGACAACCGGTTTACCCGGTTCACGCTTGAAATTCTCTACAGGCAAAGCCACATTGATCATCATCGCCTGCAATGGAGCCAGACTTGGGTCCTTGCTCTCTGCCAATCCCTCAGCAGCCGAACGGGCATTCATCATCGCTCCGAAACGGGAGGTGTGGATATGATCTTTAAAGAAATGATACTTCTCCTTCCAATGACCATAGCTATCGAGCTTGGCTGCCGAAATCTCGTTCAGATCAACGAAAGGAACGCCTTCCTGCTCAGCCACCTGCTTTGCCCACAATCCGAAGGTCTTGTTGACACGAACTATCTTGTCGTTCTCATCGTAGGCATCACGTGGAGTCAACGACATCAGGATAGGATGAGCACCCAAAGCCTTGCAGTCGTTGATATATTTGCGCATGTATTCGCCGTAAGTATAAACGGTCTCCTTCACGCCAGTCTCCTTGATGGTGACGTTGAGTGAATCCTTGCCGATACCAGGGATGCTGGCACGAGCTCTGCCACTATCATACGGACCATTGTCGTTATGACCGATGGAGATGATCACCCAGTCGCCTGCCTTGATGCCCTTGCGTACATCCGGCCAGAGACGGTTATAGAAGGTGCGGCTACTCATACCTCCAAGCGCCTGGTTTTCTACCGTAATCTTGTTGGCATCAAAGAACTCGTGCCCGTAATAGCCCCAGCCCCACTGGCCGTTGTTACCATTACCCAGCGTACCATTGCGCATAGTAGAGTTACCTATCAGAAAGAGCACAGGGTTGTTGCCCCTGCGGCTGGTTCCCGGTTGGATTCGTGCGGTCATCGCCTTGTTCAGACTATCCGCAGTATTATCGATAACTTTGTTGACATCTTCCATTGGTTTTGCCACCTGGGCAAAAGAAGCAGTTGTTGCCGCCATCAATGAGAAGGCGAATAATATTCTTTTCATTAGCTACGTATTTTTATCAAATTATTATCGTTATATTATATACAAGAGAATTCTTCACTCTTCGTTCTTCATTCTTCACTTAATCCTTTCTGCATGATCTGGCAGATAATATCCCAGATGAGGAGGTTGATTATATCCCACATTCTGCCAAGCCACTCCCATACGATAGATATGGTCGTGCATCAGAGTTGGAATCCGATATTCTGTCGGAATATTGGTGGTGAAGATATTGAGATGCGATGCATCGCTTTCATCCCAATAGATAACTTCCTCTCTCCAGTCGCCGAAGAGATCAGCCTGCAGATTAGGAGTTGCCTTCGACCAGTTACAACTCACCGAGTTTCCCATCTCATAAAGTTGCTTACCATTGCTCAAAGGTAAAGCCACCGCTTCCTTTCCGTTCCATTTCTGGAGATAAGGCGGAAAATGCGGAGGACGACCGTTTGCCAGAAGTTCATCCTGCAAGTCACCATCCCAATAGATCCGGAAGTTCATCGCTGGCATTCCGGACACAGCTCTAAAACTAGTTTTCTCATTACTTCTGAAATGATCAGCTTCATGATTCTTCTTATAGGATAAAGATGTTTCTGCCGAAACAGTCTTACCCTTGATGTCTCTTACAACAGGAGCATCCGAACACCAAAGTTCATATCCCCTATGCTTGGCATCGATATCAGCAGCTATTCCCCTTCCGGTATCATCCTTATCGAGTGTACGGAACAGGATTTCGCCAGTTCTCGCATCCCGCAGATCAGAACCGTAGGGATATTCTTCGTGCACCATATAATATTCCAATCCAGGTCGGTCGGGATCCAGGTCGGCAAGATGCTGCGCATCGCCATGTCCCAATCCGGTAGAATACAACAAGGTTCCGTCATGGTTGATGGCAGCCGAACCGTAGGTTATCTCGTCACATCCATCCCCATCCACATCGCCTACAGCCAGACTGTGCGCTCCCTGGGCATAGGCTGTTGCCTTACATCCATGAGCCTCCTTCAGTACCTTTCCATCAGCATCTGTCACCTTCCAGTCATTCGGAGTCAACGAAGCATGGAGCCATTTGGTCTTGAGTGCCTTTCCGTCGAAATCTACCGCCCAGAGATAAGAGCGGGTATAATAGCCACGGCACATCACGGCACTCGGCTTCTTGTCGGCACCCTCCAGGAACGCCACACCGGCCAGATATCGCTCGCCACGGTTGCCATAGTTGTTCTTATCGCCCCAGACTGAAGAATAGGCAGGGTATCCGTTCTCCAGATGTTCTCCCTCTTCCACCTGATTGCCTGTACCGAAGGCACGGTTGGGCTGATACCAGATGGTATGCATCGCCTTTCCGGTTTCGCCATTGAATACAGTAAGCAGTTCAGGACCTGTCAGAATGCGACCTCGTCTGTTTCGATAGTCGGCAGCATTGTCCAGTTCTCGGATTCCGGCATCCGTAGCCGCATCGCTTACAAACCTGCCTTTGGCATCTACCGAACCCGCCGATGTTTTGCAGATTATTTCCGCCTTGCCATCGCCGTCGAAATCATAGACCAGGAACTGGGTATAGTGAGCACCCGCACGAATATTCTTGCCCAGATTGATGCGCCAGAGTTGAGTTCCATCCAACTTATAGCAGTCGAAGATGACCTCTCCCGTATAGCCGTCATGCGAATTGTCATGGGCATTGGTTGGGTCCCATTTCAGGATGATTTCATATTCTCCATCTCCATCCACATCGCCCACGCTACAGTCGTTGGGAGTATATTCGTAGGATTTTCCATCGGGAGTGACACCGCCGGCAGGACGGTTGATGGGCAGGGAGCGATAGAGATCATTCCATGGCTTCACCGCCTTCGAAACATCTCTTTCAGCCGGAGCATCCATCCTGGGTTCCTTCTGATAAGTGATGATCCGATAGCTGCTGGCAGCAGAACCTTTCCGGTCTGTATAATTGGTCAGCTTCACCTGATGGGCGATAATCTTTCCATCCCTTTCTATGTCGAAGCATACGTTCCTACTATCCGTACCCAGCAATCGCCAGCTGAGAAAGATGCCCTGATTCTGGGCAGGCAAAGCCACTAGTCCACGGTCAAGCTTCTCCATCTGTGATACCTGAGTCAATTCTTGTGCATTGAGATGAGAGAAAGAAGCTATACTCAGCGCCATACTCATCATCGGAAATAACATTTGTTTGATTTGCATGATGGGAGTTGTTTATTGTTTATTATTCAGCTACAAAAGTACGCATAATTCTGCTCATCTACCTAGTAATATCATTCAAAAAAGCGAACTATCATACAATTCGCCTATTATTCCTTTCTTATAAGCTTTTGCATGAGAAGAAAGTCTGCCTCAGAGTTCAGAATATCGTCAACACTGTTCAAGTACATACTACTCTTGGTTGCTGCGGTAGTTATAGGAATGGTGTTTGACTCGAAGTAAGTGTTCTCTTCGGTATAGATGGCATCCTCAGCAGAGCCCCCAGTCGAGGTCAAGAATCACCACCTTGAACAAAAAGAGTAACAGGCAAACAGACTCTAAAAAA
>USQD01000042.1 GCA_900556795.1 uncultured Prevotella sp.
ATTCTCCGCTTCGGATTTTTAGAAGTTAACTCGATAAGGGCTGAATCGTGAAAATGCTTCATGATTCAGCCTTTTTTGATTTCCATTTTTCCTGCCTTCAGCAACTTTATCCGCAAATACGCCATAAAGTTACACTTTTCAGTAAATCGGGTTATACGACTTTGGCATTATTTTTGTAATTTTGCAAACAGAAATAACAAATAAGAAAGGATAATAGAAAATTATGGAACAGATAAAGAACAAATCATTCGGAGGCGAGCGCCCTCTCTTCGGTGCTCACGATGTACGTCTGGAGGACATCACGATTACAGATGGCGAGTCGGGCATCAAGTGCTGCAAGAACATAGAATGCCACCATTCCAAGTTTTATGGCAAATACCCTTGGTGGCATGTGGATGGTTCCCTCATCACAGACTGCTACTTCGCCCCAGAGAGCCGCTCCGCCATCTGGTATAGTGATAATATGGTGATGAAAGACTGCACCATCGATGGGCCTAAGTTCTTCCGCGAAATGAAGAACCTGGAATTGGAGAACGTCAACATCACGGATGCAGACGAGACTTTTTGGAAGGTAGATGGCTTGAAATTGAAGAACGTAAAGCTCCACGATGGCACCTATCCATTCATGTTCTCCAAGAATATCTATGTAGATGGACTGGAGAGCGACTCCAAGTATGTATTCCAATACTGCAGAAATGTAGAGATTCACAACGCAAAGATTACAACCAAAGACAGTTTCTGGGAATGCGAGAATGTGACGGTTTATGATTCAGAACTGAATGGCGAGTATCTTGCATGGCACAGCAAGAACATCAAGTTCGTACGTTGCCACATCAGCGGCGAGCAGCCTCTCTGCTATATGGACCATGTAACTCTGGAGGATTGTACCTTTGACAAGGAATGCGACCGTGCCTTCGAGGATTGTACCAACATCAAAGCACAGATTAAGGGAAGTATCACCAATATCAAAAACCCTATTTCCGGAAGAATCGAGGCAGACAAAGTGGGAAGCGTAACTTATACTGAGTTTGCCAAAGCGCCAAAGGGTGCATGTAAAATCACAGATAAATCGAAATAGTTTAAGAGGTAATGATAGAAAGGGCAACAATTAAGTAAATTACTAATTGTTCCCATAATTAATTGTTCTTACACTTAACTGAAATCTCCGTTCATAGACACTGAACGGCCGTTCAAAAGCTTCGAATGTACGTTCAATGTCTTTGAACGGAGATTCAAAGTCTATGAACGAAGATTTCAATTAGGAGAAAAAGAGAATTATCCTATATAGATAGAAGAAACAACATAGATAGAAAACAAATATGAAATACAATTTTGATGAAATCATCGAACGTCGTGGAACCAACTCATACAAATGGGATTTGGTGAAGGAAGACGGCGTTATTCCAATGTGGGTAGCAGATATGGACTTCCAGACAGCTCCCTGCATCATCGAAGCCCTGCAGAAGCGTGTAGCTCATGGCATCTTCGGCTATACCCTCGTACCTGATTCTTATTACGAGGCTATCATCAGCTGGTTCTCCCGCCGCCACCAGTGGAAGATAGAGAAAGACTGGATTCTCTATACTTCAGGCGTTGTACCAGCCATTTCCTGCTGTCTGAAAGCCATCTGCATGCCTGGAGAGAAGGTGCTGGTACAGACTCCTGTATACAACTGTTTCTTCTCCTGCATCACAAACAGCGGCTGCGAAGTAATAGAAAATGAACTGAAACGTGTGGGCAACTGCACTTATGAGATTGATTTCGAAGACTTCGAGCGCAAGTGTGCCGACGAGAAGACCACAGCCTTCATCCTCTGCAATCCTCACAATCCAGCCGGAAGAGTATGGAAGAAAGAGGAACTGGAGCGAATGAACGACATCTGTCTCAAACATGGTGTAAAAGTCATCGCAGATGAAATCCATTGCGAGCTCATCATGCCAGGCTATCAGTATACTCCATTTGCCAGCATCAGCGAGGCTTGCCGCGACAACTGCGTAGTATTGAACTCTCCATCAAAATCATTCAATATTGCAGGCCTTCAGATAGCCAACATTATCTGTCCGGATGCAACATTGCGCCGCCGCATCAACCGTGCCATCAACATCAACGAGGTATGTGATGTCAATCCTTTCGGCGTCATCGCTCTCCAGGCTGCCTACAACGAGGGTGAGGAATGGCTCGACGAACTGAACCAGTATCTTTACGAGAACTATCAGGCTGTAAAGGAATTCTTCAATACCGAATTGCCACAAGTTCGCGTAACCCGTCTGGAAGGTACTTACCTTGTTTGGCTCGATATTCTTCCATTTGAATTATCAAGCGACGAAGCTTACGAGAAACTGATGAATGATGGTAAGGTATTCGTCAACAGCGGTACGATGTATGGCAGAAAAGCAGGTCAAGGTTACCTACGCCTCAACATCGCCTGTCCTCGCAAAACCCTGATGCAGGGTTTGATTCGCATCGCACGCGTTCTCAGCCAGTATATGGATGAAGAAGATTTAAGCGGATGCCCTGCATAATGAAGCGAAGAAGAAGAAAAGATTTCTAAATACAATGTTTAAAACAAGATAATATGGAAAATGAAGTTTTAAAAGCCATCAAGGAGAGAAGAAGTATTCGTCGTTTCAAGGCAGATCAGATTACCGACGAAGAGTTGAAGACTGTATTGGAGGCCGGCACATGGGCTGCTACGGGTCATGGCACTCAGGAGCCATTCATCATAGCAGTTCAGAATTCTGAGGTTTGCGCACAGCTTCGCAAGATGAATGCAGAAATCATGGGTGTAGAGAGCGATCCTTACTATGGAGCACCAACTATCGTCATCGTCCTGGCTCCAGAAAGCAATGTGAACGGGGTAAAGGATGGCAGCCTCATCTTGGGCAACATGATGCTTGCAGCCCACTCTATCGGTCTTTCTTCTTGCTGGATCAACCGTGAAGACGGTATGTTCGCTTCAGAAGAAGGCAAGAAATTGATGAAGGACTGGAATCTTCCAGAGGGTTTGATGGGCGTAGGAGCATTGGCATTAGGTTACGCATCTGCTCATCCTCATACTGTAAAGCCTCGTAAGGAGGATTACTATCGCATCATCAAATAAGATAAAATAAGCATAAGACAAGCATGGAACGAAACAAATCGAATTCTATGCAGCAGAACAAACAAAAAGGTCTCATGATTTTCAAAACCATGAGACCCTTTTATTTTATATATGATACATTATAATTTCACCTTTGCCAGGACCTTACCAGTAGCTCCTGAAAGACTAGCTACGAAGGCACCAGCCTTGTCGCCTGCCTGCTTCAGGAATGCAGGATTATTTATCATCGAATTCATCAAGCCTTCGAAGCTCTCGTAATTTGTGATTTCAAATCCACCACCAGACTTCAGCAAGCCTTGCGCTTCCTGGAACTTCTTATTGTTCGGACCAAAGATAACCGGCATATTCCATACAGCAGCCTCCAAGGTATTATGAATGCCCACACCAAAGCCACCACCAATATACGCTATGTCACCATAATTATACATACTGCTCAACAATCCGAAGCAATCGATAATGAGTACATCAGCCTTAGCTGCCTCTTCTGGATTTGTCTGGGTATAACGCACCACCTTCTTGTTCTTCAGCAAAGAAAGAATCAGCTTCAGATGTTCTTCGGCAATCACATGAGGCGCTATCAACAGACGCCAATCCTTATGTTCATTAAAGAAACGGATGAAGATTTCCTCATCTGGAGGCCAGGAACTGCCAGCCACAAATACCTTGAAATCTGGACGAGATTCTTTCTCCGAGTCAAATGAAGAAAGAGCAGAAGAAGACGATGAAACTGCCACACCCTTTCTGAACGCCTCACAGATAGGCAGATGCTTAGCTGCCTCCTTTATCTGGAGCACACGGTCGAAACGGGTATCGCCAACAACATCCACATCAGTAATCCCTATACCTTCAAGCAGACGCTTACTCTCCTCGTTCTGTACGAAAAATCGGGTAAAACACTTCAATACATTCGCATAACTCCTACCATACCATTTAAAGAACACCTGATCCTCACGGAAGATACTGCTCACACTATAAGTAGGAATATTGCGATGCTTCAGGATATGAAGAAAGTTAGACCAGAACTCATACTTGATGAAGAAAGCCATTACAGGACGTACCAACCGAAGGAATCTGATAGCATTCAGACGAGTATCTACCGGCATATAGCAGATGATGTCAGCCCCCTCATAGTTCTTGCGCACCTCATAACCGGATGGAGAATAGAAGGTAAGCAAAATCTTATACTGCGGATATTCCTTGCGGATGCGTTCCATCAAAGGACGTCCCTGTTCGAACTCACCGAGCGAAGCCGCATGAAACCAAACATATTTAGCACTAGGATCCACCTTCTGCTTTAATATCTTGAAAGCCTCACGTTCACCACGCCACATCTTGCGCACCTTTTCATTAAACAAGCTAGCGATGGCTATGCCCCAAAGGACGAAATAGATTACGATATTATAGATCATGATATTTCTTTATATTGGTTACTATCTATAAATACGTGAACTCTCTGAGGAAAATTTCTGCCATATATGCAGACCATTTCCCCAGAGAGATATTCATATCTGTGAATTAACCCAAAACTTCGATTGCCTTGCGAAGACGACGCAATGTCTCCTCCTTACCAAGGAAGGCAGAGATGTCGAACATACCAGGACCCTTACCCTCACCTACGAGAGTAAGGCGGAAGGCGTTCATCACATCACCGAGCTTGTAGCCCTTGTCCTCTACCCATTTCATCACGACAGGCTCCTGACCCTCGATTGAGAAGTCCTCGATACCCTCAAGAACCTCAGCGAGTTCAGTCATCTGCTGAGCAGAGTACTCCTTCCAGCGTTTCTTGGCAGTCTTGGCATCATACTCTGTAGGAGGAATAAAGAAGAATGAGCACAATGGCCACAACTCATAGACGAAGTTCACGCGGTCCTTCATCATGTGTACCACCTGCTTTACTCTATCCAAAGTCTCCTCTACACCGTTATTGGCTACGATAGGTGCAAAGAGGTTGGCAATCTCGTCATCATTCTTCATGAGAATGTACTCATGGTTGAACCAGATGCCCTTCTTGAAGTCGAACTTGGCACCAGCCTTAGAACAACGGGAGATATCGAAAGCCTTCACCAACTCATCGAGTGAGAAGATTTCCTGCTCTGTACCAGGGTTCCAACCGAGGAGCGCCAGGAAGTTGACTACTGCCTCTGGGAAATAACCACTTTCACGATAACCTGAAGAAACCTCACCAGTCTTAGGATCGTGCCACTCCAATGGGAATACAGGGAAACCAAGTCGGTCACCATCGCGCTTGCTCAACTTACCCTTACCCTCTGGCTTGAGGAGCAGAGGAAGATGTGCGAAGCGAGGCATGGTATCTTCCCAACCAAATGCCTGATAAAGGAGTACGTGCAATGGAGCACTAGGCAACCACTCCTCACCACGGATTACGTGAGAGATTTCCATCAGATGGTCGTCAACGATGTTTGCCAAATGATAAGTAGGCAATTCATCAGCACTCTTATAAAGCACTTTATCATCCAGGATATCGCTCATCACCTTCACATCTCCACGAATCATGTCGTTGACGTGGATTTCCTGTCCTGGTTCAATCTTGAAACGCACGGTATATTGCTTACCGTCAGCAATGAGCTGATCTACCTCTTCCTTTGAAAGAGTCAAAGAGTTGCGCATCTGCATACGGGTATGAGCATCATACTGGAAGTTCTGGATTTCAGCACGCTTAGCTTCCAACTCCTCAGGAGTATCAAAAGCGATGTAAGCCTTACCGTTGTCCAAAAGCTGCTGTACATATTTCTTATAGATTTCGCGACGCTCACTCTGGCGATAAGGACCATGCTCACCACCGAAACTTACACCCTCGTCAAACTGGATGCCGAGCCATTTGAAAGATTCCAGGATATACTCCTCAGCTCCAGGAACGAAACGATGAGAGTCAGTATCCTCAATACGGAACACAAGCTCACCACCATGCTGGCGAGCAAACAAGTAATTATAGAGGGCGGTACGAACACCACCAATGTGCAATGCACCTGTAGGACTTGGGGCGAAACGCACCCTTACTTTTCTATCAGTCATGTCTTATTTTATAGCTTATTTCAAATTTTTCTGCAAATTTACATCTTTTTTTGCGATTATAATAGTTTTTTTTCGTATTTTCGCACTGTAAACAGAATAATTAGACGAAAATGAGCATATTCAACAACCCAGAACACAATTATTGGCGTAATTTTGCCACAAAAGCAGTTCTTATCTGCGTAACCGTTGCCATCATTGTTTGGTTCTTGCCACGCAATGAAGGAAGACAGTATCGGTATGATGTAGGAAAGCCTTGGATGTACGGTTCCGTCATCGCAAAATTTGATTTCCCTATTTATAAGACAGATGAATCCATTAAACATGAGCAAGACTCTTTGTTGAAACAATTCCTGCCTTATTATACCGTCAATCCCCATACGGAAGGTGTACAGGTGCACCGGTTTCTACATGATTTCAGTCAGGGCATCCCGGGACTTCCAAAAGAGTATGTTGATCTCATTGCCCAGCAACTGCACACAATCTATCAAACCGGAATCATTAATACACCTGAATACAATCGTATCTACAAAGACTCCACGAGCATGATTCGCATCATCAGCGGAAAGAATGTCCGTAGTGTTCCTATTGGTAGTTTCTATTCCACCATTGCGGCTTACGAGCGAATATTCTTTGATGAAAGAATTGCCGCCCAGCGCCAGCTTCTGTCACGCTGCAATCTTAATAACTATATAGAGGCAAACCTCATCTACGACAAAGAACGCAGCGAAACCGAGAAGACAGATATGCTCAGCGGTATTCCGCTAGCCAGTGGTATGGTGATGAGCGGTCAGAAAATCATAGACCGTGGTGAAGTAATTACAGACAACACCTACCGTGTGCTTTGTTCTTTTGATAAAGAAATGAAGCGCCGCAGTTCTACATCAGATGAAATAACGACAACCATCATCGGTCAGATTCTCTTCGTCTTCATCCTGGTCATCATGTTCACCAGCTACCTAAGTCTGTTCCGAAAAGACTATTTTGACAAGCCTCGCAGCATCACCATGCTCTATGCGATGATAACGCTGTTCCCTATTTTTGTTTCACTCATCATGAATCATAATTTCTTCAGCGTTTATATTATCCCGTTTGCCATGGCACCTATATTCGTGCGTGTCTTCATGGACTCGCGTACGGCATTCATCACCCATGTCACGATGGTACTTATCTGTGCTGCCGCCGTAAAATACCAATACGAATTTATCATCGTACAGTTGGCTTCCGGTCTGGTTGCCATCTACACGTTACGCGAACTATCCAAGCGTTCACAGATATTCATCACAGCCTTACTGGTTGCCATTGCCAGTGGTGTGGTATATTTTGCACTTCAGCTGATGCAGGATAATCAGGTATTCAATATCGATCGCAATATGTATTCCTATTTTGCCATCAACGGTATTTTCCTCCTGCTTTCTTACCCGCTGATGTACATCATCGAAAAGATGTTCGGATTCACCTCGAACGTAACGCTCTTCGAGTTGTCAAACACCAACAAGGGTCTGCTCCGTAATCTAAGCGAGATTGCACCGGGTACCTTCCAGCATTCCATCACCGTAGGTAATCTGGCTGCAGAAATTGCCAACCGCATCGAGGCAAACAGTCTGCTGGTACGTACAGGAGCTTTATACCACGATATCGGCAAGATGACCAATCCGGTTTTCTTTACCGAAAACCAGGCGGGTGTGAATCCACACGATCAGTTGAGCGACCAGGAAAGTGCCCAAATTATCATCAATCATGTATACGAAGGATTGAAGATGGCAGAAAAAGTGGGTTTACCGGGTATCATTAAAGACTTCATTACCACGCATCATGGCACGGGAATCACCAAGTTCTTCTATGTCAACTATTGCAATGCCCATCCTACAGAAGTGGTAGATAAATCCCTGTTCCAATACCCAGGTCCTAACCCATTCACACGCGAACAGGCAATATTGATGATGGCAGATACCGTAGAAGCAGCATCCCGCTCGATGAATGAATATACCGAAGAAAGTATCAGCAACCTGGTAAACAAGTTGATTGACGGTCAGGTGGCAGATGGATTCTTCAAAGAATGTCCGATTACATTCCGTGATATTGCACTTGCCAAACAGGTTCTCATCGAACGTTTGAAGGCTATTTACCACACTCGTATCTCCTATCCGCATTTAAATGGAGCTACCAAGAGTGCACAAACCGACAAAGCGTAAAAACGGCATGTAAAACAGAACACGAAAAAGGCAACTTTAAGCCCATTATTCTGCACACAAACATATTTCTGTGCAGAATAATGGGCTTTTTGCGTTAATATATTTTAAATAAAACCACAAAGCAACAGCAAAATAGAACATTCTTGTTACCTTTGCGGACGTTTTTATTTAAAATAATTAAAATGAAGAAACTATTATCGACAATTGTAGCCGTTACCATCGCTTTTACTACTAACGCACAAGTTAAGAGCAATGGGGGATACCCAATTACCCCAGTTCCTTTCACATCAGTGAAAGTAGTAGAAAACAGCTTCTGGGGACAGCGCCTTGAAGCAAGCCGTAAAGTTACCATTCCTTTGGCTTTCAGCAAATGCGAAGAAAGCGGACGATACAAGAATTTTCAGTATGCCGCACACCCAAGCAAAGACTACAACGTAAACAAACTTGAACCATTCTCGTTCGACGACACCGACCCGTACAAAACCATCGAGGGTGCAAGCTACATCTTGCAAACATATCCTGATGCAAAGCTCAAAGCGTATATCGATTCTGTACTCGACATCATAGCTACTGCACAAGAGGCAGATGGCTATCTATACACAGCTCGCACCATGAACCCAGAGCATCCTCATAGCTGGTCGGGCAAAACTCGATGGTCGAAAGAAGAAAACTTAAGCCACGAACTCTACAACCTCGGTCATATGGTAGAAGGTGCCGTAGCTCACTATCAAGCCACAGGCAGCCGCAAGTTCTTGGATATCGCTATTAGATATGCCGACTGCGTGGTTCGCGAAGTTGGTCCTAAGGCAGGTCAGGCTTGCGTTGTTCCTGGTCATCAGATTGCCGAGATGGCTCTTTGCCGTTTGTATCTCGTCACAGGCAACAAGAAATACCTCGACGAGGCAAAGTTCTTCCTCGACTATCGTGGCAAAACTTCCATCAAGCAGGAATATTCTCAGAGCCATAAGCCTGTAATTGACCAAGACGAGGCTGTTGGGCATGCCGTTCGTGCAGCATATATGTATGCTGGTATGGCAGATGTTGCAGCTCTCACAGGCGACTCAGCATATATCCATGCCATCGACAACATCTGGAACAACATCGTTACCAAGAAGCTATATATCACCGGCGGTATCGGTGCAACATCTAATGGCGAAGCCTTTGGCAAAAACTATGAGTTGCCTAACATGAGCGCTTATTGCGAGACCTGCGCTGCTATAGGTAATGTATATGTCAACTATCGTCAGTTCTTGCTCCATGGCGAATCTAAATATTATGATGTATTGGAGCGCAGCCTCTACAATGGTTTAATTAGTGGCGTATCGCTCGATGGCGGTGGCTTCTTCTATCCTAACCCATTGGAGTCGCGCGGTCAGCATCAGCGCCAGCCTTGGTTTGGTTGCGCATGTTGCCCAAGCAACATCTGCCGCTTCATCCCTTCATTGCCAGGCTATGTATACGCTGTTAAGGACAGAAGTCTCTACGTAAATCTCTTCCTCAGCAACTCTTCTCAGCTCAAGATTGCAGGCAAGACTGTTGCCCTTACTCAGAACACAGGCTATCCTTACGATGGCGATATCCGCATCAATATCGATAAGAATAGCGCAGGCAAATTCGCTATGAAAATTCGTATTCCAGGATGGGTTAAGGGACAGGTAGTGCCAACAAACCTCTACAGCTATAGCGACGGTAAAAGATTAGGCTTTAGTATCACCATAAATGGCAAAGAAATAGGCAATGCCAAGCTCACCGAAGATGGCTATTTCACGATTGATAGAAAATGGAAGAAGGGCGACGTAGTGAAAGTTCACTTCGATATGGAGGCTCGCACCGTTAGAGCTAACAACAATGTGGAAGCCGACCGTGGTATGGTTGAAGTAGAGCGTGGCCCATTGGTATATTGCGCAGAATGGCCAGACAACAAGTTTGATATCAAGACCGTTATCCTCAACCAGGAACCTAAGTTCACTCTCGGCACCATGGCGCTCGACAACTTCATCCCTGCTGACAGCAAGGCTAAGCTCCATGCCTACAAGGAAATCAATATGAAGACCCTTACCACCGATGCTCAATGTCTCAGATTCGATGCTAATGGTCGCCTTGCCACAAAGGATGTTCGTCTCACTCTCATCCCTTACTATGCTTGGTGCCATCGCGGTAGCGGCGACATGAAGGTATGGTTGCCACAGGACATGAAGGCTACAACACCTGCGTTGCCAGCAACATTGGCTTCCACAAGCAAGATAGAGACCTCTTCAAAGATGCCTGCCATAGAGAGCATCAACGACCGTTTGGTACCAATGAATGCCGACGACCGCTCGGTTCCTTACACTCATTGGTGGCCAAAGAAGGCTTCTACAGAATGGATATCATACACCTTCAACGAGGCAACAGAAGTAAAGAGCTGCACCACCTACTGGTTTGACGACCAGCCTTGGGGTGGTTGCTCATTGCCAAAGAGCTGGAAGGTATACTATAAGACTGCCGATGGCTCATGGGCTCCTGTTGCTGATGCCGACAACTATCCTACCGAAAAGGGTAGTGCGTGCACAGTAAACTTTAAGCCTGTAAAGACAACTGCCCTCAAGCTCGAAGTAGAATTGCCAGCCGATAAGTCAGCCGGCATCTTCGAGTGGAGCGTGAAATAAGCAGCCAAGCGCATGAAATATATTAGCCAAGCGCATATAATATATTAGCCAAGCGCATATAATATATTAGCCAAGCGCCAGCCATGCCCCATGGGTTGTGTTCGTCGCATCTCGGACGCGTCGCTTTCCCTCGTTCCA
>USQD01000043.1 GCA_900556795.1 uncultured Prevotella sp.
CACGATTTAGTAACTGAACTACTTCAATATTCCTCACTCGCTTGCTTTATGCCGATTTGGCAACTTTGTGCAAATCTACTCATTCCCAACTGTTTACGTTCCAACCTCTCTTATTCTCCTTTGGCTGCTTTAGAGCTTTATGTTAATAAGAGAAGAAAATCGCTATTATCTCAGAAAAAGTTGTATCTTTGCACAAGATTTAATAACCAACATAAAAGAGATTCTTATGAGTGATTTTTTTAAACCATTAAGTAGCAGAAGCCCCAAGTGGTGGTTAATTGTTGCTATTTTAGTTATAGACGGATTGGTAGCGCAGATTTCTGCGACTACATGCACTTCTGTTGCTAGCATTATCGCAATAGCCGCATTGCTATTGCTACTTTCTCTGTTCGTATATTGTCTGTATTTCAAGATTTTTTTAAATGGAAAAGAATAAGAAAAAGTCTCTCTTTCAACATCTTTGCCATGCAAAATGTCCAGAGTGTGGAGAACAAGTGCCATTCAGTACCGTAAGAAAATACTTTCTGCACGGCACGTCTTACTATACAACCTGCCCTCATTGTGGTCTGCAAATTCATCCTGCAAAAGAGCCAGTCAAGACATATACATGTTTTTGTTTGGGCGGCATGTCTATCATGATTCCAATGTATTCGTATTGGTACTTCGTAGCATGGGATTTCATTCCAGCCTTACTTTTCGCTCTTCCATTTGTTATAGCGATGGTTACTATCGTTGCTATTTTAATTATACGAAATATAAAATTTTCAAGTTAATAAAGAGAAAGCTTATGCCATTGCTGTGATATTGTCTTTTATCTTCGCCATATCAAGCACACTCCATGATAGTAGACTTGCCACGAATGATTCGTCCTAAAAATAATGAAGGAAAGAATACTTTGCTGCCAGAGTTCACTATGTTATCTTTAAGTTAATCATCCCTTCTTTGCATTGTCGTTTCAAATAAAAGATGTATCTTTGCAATCGAAACATTGAAAACGAAATACGATTATGGCTGATACTAAGTTGCTCCTGGTAGAGGATGATGAAAACCTCGCCTATATGGAGAAAAGCTGCTTCGAGGATATCATCGGAGGATATGAGGTGAAAACCGCCGTTAACGGCAAGGAAGGACTGAAGGCGTGGAGAGACTTTCAGCCCGATGTCATCGTATCGGATATCGACATGCCTATCATGGACGGTATCGAAATGGTGAAGAATATCCGAGAGGTGGATGGAGACACCATCATCCTTTTTACCACCGGCCTCACCGCACCCAAGGATTTGAAGGCAGGTTATGCCGCCGGAGCCAACAACTATATCAAGAAGCCTTTCATTCCCGAAGAACTTGACGCCCATATACATAGCCTCATCCAGCTGAAAGCCGGAAAGCGCAGCGAGAATGCCAGCTGCCAGATCAAGCTGGGAAGATATACACTGGATGCCGACCACGCCACCCTGAAAGATACGCAGGAAGGCAGTGAGAAGATGCTTACCGCACGAGAGGCTAAGATCCTCGAACTGCTGGCGGTAAACAAGAACGAGGTGGTGCGCCGCGAAGCCGTTCTGAGCCGCTTCTGGGGCGTGGAAGACAAGGATTACTTCGCTTCCAGAAGCCTCGATGTTTTCATCAAGAAAATCCGCACGGCGCTGGAAGACGAGCCTGCCGTAGAACTGAAAACCATCAGAGGAGTGGGATTCAAGCTCATCGCAGAATAAACATCCCCCACCCCCTCATAACATCATACGAGAATCGAATTAGAATAAAGAAAAAAGACAGAAAAGACATCATTATGCTGAAAGCGATATTATACTACATACTGTTCCTGGCAGAATATCTCATCACCATCTTTCTGGGAGGATTCCTGGTGGGATTCTACATGTCACTGAACATCCCTTCGGGCTCCCACAACCAGCAGATAGGAGCCCTGGAGGAATCCATCTATCCGTTTATGTTAGTCATCGGATTTCTGGGCATACTCATCGTATGGTTCACCTTCGGACATTACAAATTCTCCAGGTTCTCGCTTGGAAAGGTGATTCCTGCAGCCAAATGGAAGGCGATGACCATTTGCACCATGCCGATTCTGGGCTTCACCATGGTCTTCTATTCCATCATGAACCTATTCCATCTCGACTTCCTTCCCAAGCAGATGATGGAGATAAGCTATCTCGGCTTCCTGCCTTACAATATCATCGGATCGTTTATATCTGCCTACATCTTCTTCGGCGCCATTCAGGAGGAACTGATCCGCTGCGGCAAGAAGAGTTGGGTGCAGCTGCTCACGCTCTCGATCATGATGCTGCCTGCATGCATGATGTCGGTAACAACCAGTGGTGATATCAATGTAGATCTGACCGTGCAAAGTTTTATCACCCTCTGCTACTGCAGCTGGATATACGGCAAGACGCGCAGCACCATCATTCTCATCGTGCTCTATTTCGTATCCAATCTGGTTCCCTTCCATTTTGAATCGAAAGTGCTCGGCATATTGCTCCTGATAGCCGGTACGGCATTAACCATAGGCGGATTCGCTGCCCTGAGCAGGAAACTGCCTGAAATGCTTGTGAAAGATGAAAACGAATAGAGCCAAGGCACTCAGCACCACGGCTCTGATAGCCGTGCTCTGCATGCAGCTGTTCTGGATATGGAACTCTTTCGAGATGACCGTTCACCAGATGGGATTTGAAACGCCCTGGAACCTGGCACCGGATGTCAGGGCACAGGCCCTGCTCGCTGCCTTCTACGAAAGCAAGTTCACGGTTCTCACCTCGCTCCTTACCACGGTGGTAATCATCCTGAGCCTCATCGAGCAGATCAACTACATCGATGAGCAGGAAAGGGTGCGACTGCTGCGCGAGGACTTCTCCTATGCAATGGTTCACGACATGAAGTCGCCGCTCACCTCCATCATCATGGGAACCAAGTATCTGCACAGCGGCGTACTGGAGAAGAAGCCGGAAATGAAGGAGAAATATTTCTGCATCGTAGAAGACGAGGCGCAGCATCTGCTTGCCCTCATCAACCGCCTGCTCACCATCTCGAAACTGGAGCACGGCAAGCTGCATATTCAGAAGGCGGAAGTAAATTTGGAAACGATGATAGAGGATGTGGTGGATAAATACAAGGCGAAATCAGCGAAACCAATCCATATCATCACCCGGTTTGGAGCCACCTCTGCCCTAGCCGACGAGGAATATCTGAAGGAGGCGATCAGCAATCTGGTGGATAACGCCACCAAATACTCGAAGGAGGAAATCAACATTGAGATTTCCACCCTGGAGGATGACAGAAACGTGTATATCAAGGTTTTTGATGAGGGTATCGGCATAGCCAAGAGCGAACTGAAGACCATCTTCAACCGCTTTGAGCGCGCCGCTGAGCACGAAAAGGATGCCCGCAAGACCCGTGGCGGCTTCGGCATCGGTCTGAACTACGTGCTGCAGGTAATCAACGCCCATAGTGGCAAGATAAGTGTGAAGAGCGAGAAAGACAAGTGGTCGGAATTCACCATCTCGCTGCCGAAATAATCAGACAGCAGCTTATCTGTGGCTTATCTTATTATAATCACCCTATATTTTTTCTCTTAAACTTAATTTCAGGAACTTATCGCATAGCTGATATACGCCCTCATCCTGCGTGATAAAATCTCTTTCGAGCAAGGTCTTCACGGCTCCCTGCACAGTGCTGGCACCCAGACGATATTTATGCAGGAACTCCTGCGACATCAGCGAGGAAGGGTTCTCCTCTCTGGCTATGGCGATGAGCACCTGCTTCTGCTTGCTGGTAAGCTGGAACAGCAAAGCCTGATAGGCAAAGCGATGCTGCAAAAGAATGCTCTCTATGCAATATTCCACATCCTCTTTTCCCAGAACCCTGGAATCTGAAATCGAAGTATAGAGCATGTTGAGCACATACTGAATATACCAGGTAATGCCATCAAAATGATGATAAAGATAGGAGAACGCTTCCGCAGAAATCTCCTTGTTGATCTTAGACAGATGATGGTTGGCAAACTCCAGATAGGTCTGTTCGTTGATAGCCTCCAATCCCATGATGCTCGAACTGTGATAGAAAGGACGTGACCTGGAGGTAAACATCAGTGCCATCATGTGGTGCTTGGAACCAGAGAAGATGAAGTGGGCGTTATGACAGTTCTGGATGCGCTTTCGCAAAGTAGCCTCCACCGTTTTCTCAGGATAACCGGCAATGGTCTGGAATTCATCAATGGCTATCAGGCAAGGCTTATCTGCCTGGGAAAGATAGGCAAAGATCTCATCCAGCGTAATATCAGGCGACTGAATATCTCCGATGCCCACGCTCCATTCCGGATTTCCGTTGATATCGAAAGAAATAGTAGATTTCAACGACTGAAGCATATTCAGAAAGAACTCCCACACCTTTCTGCCCTTGGGTTTCAATGCAGCAAGAATCCCCTTGCCCAAAGCATAAACAAACTCTCTGAGATTTTTGGTATCGTAAATATCAATATAGATGCAATGATACTGCTCCCGGATTTCCTTCTGATAGAAACAATGATAAATCAACCCCGACTTTCCCAATCGTCGTGGTGCTATCAATGCCACATTGCATCGGTTGGTTAGATGCCGTGTAAGCAAGGCGGTTTCTTCTACCCTATCGCAGAAGAAATCTGGGGATAAATACCCTTCTATGAGAAACGGATTAGTCTGTACCATAAGCATTTACTGAATTATGAATTTTACGTAACGAAGATTTCATAATCTCCGGATGCACAGATACATATTATATTTGAAACCCGCAAGTTTTTTGGGGGAAAATCTAAAAGATGCACAAATGTAAACCGCCATTTATATAAATGACGGTTTACATTATGAAGTTTTACACATTTTTAAGAGCCACTTTCCACCCATTTCTAAAAAAAAGCAATACCTTTGCTGCTGAACAAGATATTCAAACATAAAATAAATAGGAATTATGGACTTAAAAGGAATCTACACAGCCGATGCCAATCGCTATGGCGATGCAGAGGCGCTTTACAAGAGATGCGGCAAGAGCGGAGTCTTGCTGCCTAAGATTAGTCTGGGATTCTGGCACAACTTCGGAGGAGTGGATCCTTACGAAAGAAGCCGTGCCATCACCCATTATGCCTTCGACCACGGAATCACCCACTTCGACCTTGCCAACAACTATGGTCCTCCATACGGAAGTGCTGAGGAAACCATGGGCAGACTGATGAAGGATGATTTCCTGCCTTATCGCGACGAACTCTTCATTTCTACCAAGGCGGGATATGATATGTGGGAAGGTCCTTACGGCAACTGGGGCTCTCGCAAGTATCTGATGGCGAGCCTCGACCAGAGTCTCAAGCGCATGAATCTGGACTATGTAGACCTCTTCTACAGTCATCGCTACGACCCGAATACCCCACTCGAGGAAACCCTCCAGGCTATGGTAGACATCGTGAAGCAGGGCAAGGCACTCTATCTCGGCATCAGCCGATGGCCACTGGAAGCCCTGAAGTTTGCCGATAAATATCTCAAGGAGCGCGACTGTCCGCTGCTCATCTTCCAGGACCGACTCAACATGCTCGACCGTGCGCCACAGGAGAACGGAACCCTCGACTACTGTCACGAGAACGGCATCGGATTCATCTCGTTCTCGCCTTTGGCACAAGGTCTCCTCACCGACCGCTATCTCAACGGCATCCCATCGGATAGCCGTATGGCAAAGGAGCATTTCCTGAAGCACAGCGCCCTGACTCCGGAACTCCTGGAGCAGCTGAAGCAATGGAATGCAGAAGCTGGCGAACGAGGCGAAACCCTTGCCGAGATGGCACTAGCCTGGATATTGCAGCAGAAAGGCGTTACCAGCGTATTGGTAGGTGCCAGCTCAACAGCCCAGCTGGAAAAGAACATGAAGTGTGTTCATGCCATGGCTTTTTAATTCAACGGCTAAAAAAAACTGCCCCTCAGCTTCACAGCTGAAGGGCAGATAATTTGTGTTACTTAATTGATTAATTGATAGAAACCTTAATAATTAATTCAATTTACTTCCGTAAACTTTATCTTATAACTTAATTATCAAAATATTGTTTACTCTGTCCAACCTGGATTCTGAGTCAGGTTCTTGTTCAATGCCAGCTGATCGATTGGCAATGGATACAACCAGCGGCGATCGTTAGCAGTCCACTTGCGACCTGCAGCATCATCATAATCCGTTGAGTAAATGCGGAGATAAGTCTTGCCCTTGTACTCTCTAGTGTTGTCATTATCGAAGGCATAGATCTCGTTATACTGCTCCTTTACCTTGTCGGTAACACGGATACCCAGAGTAGTAAGAGGATTCTCCAACAACTTCATTGCATTCCAGCGCTTCAAGTCGTCCATACGGAAGCCCTCGCCAACCAACTCGATGCGGCGCTCACGACGAATCTCGTAGAGCAGGTTAGAAAGCTGATAACCGTAGTCGATAGGCTTCTGGTCAGCAACAGGGTTCACGGTAAGGTGAGCCATTTCTACACGGTCGCGAAGCTGGTTGATGGTCTTGTCAAGAACAGCCTGGGTGCAAGTACCCAACTCGGCATTAGCCTCGGCGTTGATAAGCAATACCTCTGCATAGCGGTAGATGAACCAGTCGTAAGAGGTGTTGCGAGCCTGCCACTGAGTCTCGTCGGCAGAGTGGAACTTGGTACATGGATAACCTGTTACACCACCAGAAACTGAGCAGTCTGGCATCTTGTTCTGCACCTGCTTGTTATTGCGGAGCCAGAATGGCTTGTGGTTGTTGTCGATGAGCTGATAGAGGCGTGGGTCGCGGTTGGCAATCTCTGTCTCTAACTCTTCGTCACCCTGGTAGCCAGAACCCTGGTTGTAGATAGGTGTACCATCCTTCATCAGGAACGACTCGATGAAGTCCTTGCTCAAACCCATACCGTTACCACCAGCCTGACGGCCAGTCTCGTGGGTAAGGATACCAGTCTCGTAGAAGCGAACCATGATAGCCTCTTTGTTGTCAGAAAGGTCTTCCTGAACAAACTGGTTGGCATAGCTGAGCGGATAACCCTCGTATGCTTTTGTGCCGGCACCTGCGTCAGTACCCTTTACGATGGCATACTTGCCGCTGTTGATGATTTCATCGGTCAGCTGCTTAGCCTTTGTAATCAGACCTTCTGCTGTCAAGCCTTCAGAACCTGTCTCCTTGTGATACTTCATGTAAGTACCGTAGTAGAGGCAAACACGAGCCAGCTGAGTGCGGGCTGCATCCTTGTGCAGGCGACCCTTCTCTGCCATGGTCTTCTCAGGGAGCCACTGGATAGCGAACTCCAAATCCTCGATAATCTTCTTCAATACGAAATTACGAGGGTCACGGCCCTTGAAGAGCTCTTCGTCATCGCCCGTCTGGAGGTCACTCTCATACCAAGGCACATCACCGAAATTACGGATCTTGCTATAGTAATCCTGTGCTCTGAAGAAACGGATTTCTGCCACATACTTGTTGATGTCGGCCTCAGAGCCAGAAGCTGTATGATAGCGCTTCATGAAGTAGTTGCAGCTGCGCACGTTGCCCCAGCCCCAGCCACCGCCTGATGTAGGAACGGTGTAATTGTTGAACAGATAACCACTAGGGCTATTGGTTACAAAGTTATCACTCTCGCCATCAAGAGTAGATGAAGGACCTGCCAGCATATTGCTGTAGATACCATTGGCGTACATCTTGAGGTCATTGGCACTCTTCCAGTATGACTTATCTGTAAATGAGTCCATTGGGCTCAAGTCGGTATAGTCGCAAGATGCAAGTGTCATACCAGCCATCATACTCAAAATGAATATATTTTTAATTTTCATTGTCTGTCTATTTAAGTATTAATAATACACACTTTACGATTCTCGAACATTAGAATGACAAGTTCATACCGATAGAGATCTTCTTGTTGATAGGGTAAGTCATGTTACCAAGTGTCTCTGGGTCAGCGAACTTCACCTTCATAGGAGTGAATGTAAGGAGGTTTTCACCCTGTACAAATACTCTGAGGCGAGCAATACCCACCTGCTTCAGCAAGTGTGAAGGGATAGAGTAACCTAATGTTACATTCTTCAAACGCAGGTATGCTGCATTGAGCATGTAGCGAGAAGAGGTGTTGTGGTTGCTTCCGTTTACACTGTAGTGATGGAGTTTTGGGAAGTAAGCATCACGGTTGTCCTCTGTCCAGTAGTCGAGAGCTGTGGTCTGTGGAGTACACCACTCGTCAGTGAAGCCCCAGAATGCAGGACCGCCCCAACCACCGAAGTAGTCGCGCTTACCGATACCCTGCCAGAACATCTCGAAGTCGAAGCCCTTATAGTCGGCACCTGCTGTGATACCGTAAGAGTAACGAGGTGTTGAGTTACCCAGAATCTTGCGGTCGCCTGGCTTATCTACTGTACCTTCACCCCAAGTTATCTTATTGTCGTCGTCGAGGTCTTCAAACTTCACGTCACCTGCACTCCAGTGACCGCCGTTGATAGCCTTCTGGTCCCAGTTAGCTGCTTCCTCGTCGCTCTGGAAGAGTCCGTTAGATACAAATCCCCAGATTTCGCCCAGCTTCTCGCCCACATAGTGGTCGCCCAGGAGACGTGCGTCGTTAGAATACTTGGTGATTTCAGACTGGTAGTCAGACAATACACCCTTGATGTGGTAGCCCAAACCGCATTTCAGACGGTCGCTCCACTCTACAGAAACTTCCCAACCAGTGGTCTTCATGTTGGCTGCGTTACTTCTTGGCACGCTAGTACCGAGAACAGAAGGAAGAGTCGCACCCCTGGTCAACATATCCTTGGTGTCACGGCGATACCAGTCGAAAGATGCACTCAGACGGTTGTTGAGCCATGTACCATCGATACCAATATCAAACTGGTTAACAGTCTCCCATGTAAATGAGCTACTTACCAAGCCAGGAGCATAAACAGCTACAGGGCGTGTGCCGCCGAGCAATACGCCAGCCTTGGTGCTTAAGCCGTAAGTAGCCAGGTAAGGGAAGTTACCTGATACGTTCTGGTTACCGAGCGAACCGTAAGATGCACGGATCTTCAGGTTGTCCCACCAGCTGCGCAATGGCTCGAAGAACTTCTCCTCTGATACACGCCAAGCTACAGAGCCTGAAGGGAAGAAAGCATAGCGGTTACCCTTGGCAAACTTAGAAGAACCATCCTTACGACCGTTGAATTCAAAGAGATACTTGCCCATGTAGTCATAGTTCAAACGGAAGAAGAAACCGTTGGTTGACCACATGCTTTCGCTACCGCTGGTAGAGATGTCACCATAGGCGAGGTTGATCTGTGGAGTATCGTTATCGATAAGGTTCTTGCGACCTACCCAGTGATACTTATTGTGCTTCTTTTCCTGGTTGTAACCTACCAATGCCTTGAAGTTATGCTTCTTAGCCAAAGTCAAAGAATACTCTGCGAAAGCATTGAATGACTGATAGTAGTCATCGTAGTTAGATACGGTGATACTGCTTGGGTTGGTCCAAGGATAGTAGTTCTCTGTACCTGGAACGGCTGTATAGTCGTAGAAGTTGCGTACGTGCTCGTTAGAGTTTCTGCCATAGAAGTTCCATGTATAGTCGGCGTTGATCACGAGGCCCTTGATAGGAGTGATGCGTACGGCACCTGTCATCCACAAGTCGTTCTGGCGATACTTGGCGTTACCACCCTGCTCCATGATGGCGATAGGGTTGGTGTAGCTACCCTGACCTGCATAGTGACCATCAGGATGCTTCACTGGCATCAGTGGGCTCAAGTCGTTCTTCATCATACCTGAGTATGCGCTCAGACCAGAGTAAGCGGTAGGGTTCATCGCTGTGGTACCACCGGTAGGGTGAAGCTCTGATGTATAAGTATGAGTAATCTTAGCACTTACATTCAACCACTTGGTGATGTTGGAAGAAATGTTTACGTTAGCGTTGTACTTCTTGTACTTATCGTCGCCAGCAGTAAGGATACCCTTCTGGTTGTTCATAGCGATAGATGCATAGTAGGTAGTACGGTCGTTACCACCGCTGATGTTGGCATTGTAAATCTGAGAGAATGATGTCTTGTAAAGCTCATTCCACCAGTCAGTATTGCCGCAGTAGCCATACTTTGCCTTATCGTATGCCTCGTCGAAGAATACAGGATCCTTACGGGTTCCGTTGAAGTATTCCTCTGTATATTTATAAACCTGATCCTTGAAGTATCGGCCAGAACCACCGTCATTCTTGTTAGCCTCGTCCATCATCTTGAGGTACTGCATAGAATTAACGTTGTGGTATGACTTGGCAGGGCTCTGCCAGTAACCTGTAGCGTTGAATGAGATGTTAGGTTTGTCGCTCTTGCGACCCTTCTTGGTAGTAATCAAAATAACACCGTATGCTGCTCGTGCACCATAGATAGCTGCTGAAGAAGCATCCTTCAATACAGAGATAGATTCAACGTCGTCTGGGTTTACGAGGTTAGCATCCATCTGAACGTTATCAACCAATACCAATGGGCTACCACCGTTCAATGACGTGTTACCACGGATATTGTAGCTAGAGCTGGCACCAGGAGCACCACCACTGTTCATGGATACGTTCAAGTTTGGAACAACACCCTGAAGACCCTGACCGATGTTGGTGATAGGACGGTTTTCCAAAACCTTACCATCCACATTGGCAACAGCACCAGAGAGGTTTGCCTTCTTCTGGGTACCATAACCAACAACAACTACTTCTTCAAGACCATGTGTATCCTCTGCAAGAGTTACATTGAGTTCCTTACCATCCCACTTGATTTCGCTATTTACGAAACCGATGTAAGAGATAACAACAGTAGTACCTTTAGAAACACCAGAGAGTGTGAACGCACCGTCCAAATCGGTAACAGCAGCATTCTTAGTGCCTTTTACTGATACCGTTGCGCCAATAATAGGTTCACCGGTAGCATCCTTTACCACACCTTTGCAAACAGCACCCTGCTGTGCAACCATTGTTGCGCCAAATGTGCTTGAGCTAGGAACAGTACTCGCATTGGCGGCACCTACTAAAATTGTTGATAGTAATAGGGTCATGCCAAACTGACTTTTTTTACTCATAATTGTTTG
>USQD01000044.1 GCA_900556795.1 uncultured Prevotella sp.
TTGTATTAAAATCTAAATTATTGCGCAAAGTTACAAAAAAGAAAAGACAACACCGAGAGGAATAGGAGGATTTTATTATAATTTATCACTTATTATCATCCAAATGCCTCTTTCGGGGTTGTTTCTTCTTATTTTTTCACTATTTGCCGGATTTATACCCGAAGTTTTACTTCAATAAATCGGCAAATGCCATAATGGCTTTCTGGGCTATCAGCTCAGCTTCTTCTATGCTGCAAAGCAATTTGCCACCCGATGCGTTGAGATGACCGCCACCATTGAAGAATTGCTCTGCCATCTTATTGCATGGGAAATCATCTACCGAACGGAGACTTACCAGAATACGGTTGTCGATATCGGTATCCTCACGAAGAGAGATAGAAAGCTTATGTCCCTTGATGGTAAGAGGTACATTCACCAATCCTTCCAAATCGCCCTTGATGAAATCATATTCCTTCAATTCCTTGCGGGTAACGGTATAATAACTGGCATGAAGAGACTCTATGACCTGCAACTTCTCGTTCATCAGATGACCACGGAAGCGGACTGCAGACACACGGGCGTTATTGAATACGTTGCGATATATCTTATCCTTATCGATTCCCTTGGTTAGCAACTGGCAGATGATATAATAGATGTCCGGATTAGAAGAATTATATGTAAATCCACCGGTATCAGTCATCATACCGCAATAAACGCAGGTTGCCCAGGTCTTATCCAGCTCAGGGAAACCACCCAACTGCCATACCAATCGGAACACCAGTTCGCTGGCACTGCTGGCATGTGGCTGGGAAATCATCAGCTTAGCCTCCAGATTAGGAGCCAGATGATGGTCTATTACAATGCGCTGCGCCTTGCAGTCTGCAAGAACATGATCCATTTCATCAAGACGTCCTGTGCTGCCAAAGTCAACACAGAACACGAGATCAGCCTCATCAAATGCCTGCTGCACCTTCTCGGGATGCTTATCATATCTTACTATGTCAATACAACCAGGCAACCAGGAAATACCATCAGGTATCATATCCGGTACACAAACCATTGGCTTCTTGCCTAGAGAGCGCAAATAATAAGCCCATCCCAAGGATGAGCCAACCGCATCGCCATCAGGTGACTTATGGGCACAGATAACAATACGACGAGAAGCCGCTATAGTCTCACGGAGAATAGCGGCTTCCTGATCTGATAATATGTTTAAATTAATATCCATCTAACTGAATTAGAAGAGTTTGTTTGGATATACACCCTCATCAATAAGACTCTGAATCTTATCAACAACACTCTGACGGTCTGCTGCATAAGTTACACCAAACCACTTACTTGTAGTATCGAGAACCTTAACAGTAGAAGTACCCTCGTTGATGAGTTTGTTGACCATCAATGGGATGAAGAATTCTGCCTTCTTGTTCTCCATGTTCTTAGGATCGCTCAAGAACTCCTTGAAGTAAGCCTCGCTGTGCTCGAAGTAATCAGGTGTGAAGCCCCAAACATTCATAGAAACAGGTGTGTTGTCCTCAACAGCAACCCACTTGCCTTCCTCGTCCTTGTAAGATACCTTACCATCGATGCGCATAATTTCAGTGCGCTCAACGCAAGTGGTCAGGTTTTCCTTATCATCCTTAGAGCAGATACCACGAGCTACAGTACCATTGTCGCTCAAGGTGTTGCCTACACGGAAACCAACCATAGCATAACGGTTCTGACTACCCTCTGGAAGTTCAGAGAGGAACTTGCCCATAACCATGAAGCAATCGCGATTGTAGAAGTCATCGCAGTTGATTACGCAGAAAGGTTCCTTGATGATATCCTTAGCCATCAATACTGCATGGTTAGTACCCCATGGCTTCTCTCGACCTTCTGGTACGCTGAATCCCTCTGGGAGGTCGTCCAATGCCTGGAAGCAGAGCTCTGCAGGAATATGACCTTCGTACTTAGAGAGGATTTTCTCACGGAACTGATCTTCGAAATCCTTACGGATAACGAAAACGATCTTTCCAAAACCAGCCTGAATAGCATCGTAGATACTGTAATCCATAATAGTCTCACCATTAGGACCCAGACCATCGAGCTGTTTCAAACCACCGTAACGGCTACCCATACCAGCAGCCAAAAGCAATAATGTAGGTTTCATATTGTATATATTTTAAATAGTTGATACCAAAAGAATACCGATGCAAAAGTACAAAAAAATATGCACGTAGCGGAATTTTTCTATCACTTTTTTTGATTTACATCAACATTTGAACGTTTTGTGGAGTTTTACATACCAAAAATGGAAGCTTTTGCCCTTTCAGGGCGCATTATTATTGGTATTTAAGACCCAGGGCGATGCCCTGGGCTAGGAGCTTCTGCCCCTTCGGGGCGTGTGGGGACTAACTTACTCAGAACGGATAACCCACGGCAAGATGCAGGCTCTGATTCTTCTTGAAGCTAGGGATGTTATAGAAGCCGCTCTTACCGGTATCGTATGGCAGATGCAAGCCGATTCCCCAATCTACACGAACCACAAACATACCCATATCGTAACGGATACCCACACCGGTGCCTACAGCCATCTGCTTATAGAACTCTCCGAACTTGAAGGCTTCATTCTCTGAGAGATCAGCATCCTTCATCCATACATTTCCAGCATCCAGGAACAGAGCACCGTAAAGGTCGCCCCAAATGCGGGGACGATACTCCAGATTTGCCTGGAACTTGATATCACCCGTACGCAGGATATTGGCATATTTATTACTCAGGTCACTATAATCCTGCTTACCCGGACCGATACCTCGCACATTAAAGGCTCTGATGCTGTTGGCTCCTCCCACATAGAACATCTCGGTATATGGAGCCTGACTTGAGTTGCCGTAGCTCCAGATGACACCTGCATTGAGATGGGCAACAAGGGTAGAAGTAGGATTCAACGTCCAATACTTCACGAAATCCGTCTCCATCTTAAAAAACTGAGAGTACTCATTCTTGAACATCGTCTTGCCATCCTCGCTCCATTTCTTACCCGCCAGGAGATAGCCCAACGACAGGACATTACCGGCTTCGCTTACGGTCGTAGACCAGACTATAGGACTGCGATACTTCTGGGCACTGCGATAGGTATAGGTATAACTCATCTTCGGAATGAAGCGGTCAGCCATCGAAGTTGCCACATATACATTATTATTCATGATACTGTCAAACTTCGGTGAAGTATAATTCATATACTCATACGAAAGAATCAGCGGACTGAACGAATGGCGATGCTGATATGATGTTGCCCAATCGTAAGTCAGCTCTCCTCCAGCCACATGGCGGCGGAAATAACCGGCACGGTTCAATATGTTCATAGACGCCTTCAGCGTTGTTGTTGGTGTACCATAGTAACGATGGGGTATATGACCGTTTCTGAATCTGCGCTCGTTCTGCGCCATCGTACGGAAAGCATTCCAAGGGGTTATGATACTTGGGAAGGAAAGTGAGACATCCGAACCGAATTCATACGAATTGATCTTGCTGGAACTACCTCCCTGCCCGTTGATGGTTTGCCATTCATGCGAACCATGGAAGTTGATATCGAGTTTCTCGCCTCCACGGAAAGCATTGCGTTTGGTCAAACCAACAACTAGTTCCGGACCTACTCTTCCCGTCGTCTTACCCTTGGCATTCGCCTCTATATAGAAGTCGTACGGTTTGTCAAACACCAGGTCGATGTTGGCATCCAGGGTGTCACGGTACTGAATATTTCCCAAACTGTCTATCACCTGGGTAGTACGGGGAACATACTGCACATTGGTATAACTGAAGAGTCCCATTGACTGCAATCCCGCCTTTGCCCTCGTCTCATCATCCACCATATAGAGTTTGCGAGGACGGAGTTTCAATTCTCTGAGCACCACGCCGGCACGAATCGGCATCTTCTTACCTGCATAGCGGAACTTCAGGTAGCGGCGCACGAAAGAATCGGTCATCTCCTCCATAAACTGCTTCTTGAAGTTGATGTTGATGTTGCCGATATACCATTGTCGTGTTGCCTCTGGCTCGATGCTGTCCACCATCGCCAGACGAAGATTCACCTTTCCAGACGTATTTACCGTATCAGCAAGATAAGATGCATAACCGTTCTGATAGAAGTAATAACCATGATTACGGAAAAGTCGGGTAAGTCGCTGGCGCTCCTGCTCCAAAGACGAAACCTTGAAAGGACGTCCCTTCTTGATGATAGCCTCCGACATGGTTGAGTCGATAAGTTGCCTGCCATGCTCTGGGAAATTGAGATAAGCGATGGAATCCAATCTCCACAGATGTCCCAAATCCACCTTATAAGCCACCTTGGCTTCTTTCGGATTACTCTGGGTAAGCACCTCATAATCTATCTTGCCATTGAAATACCCCAACTTATCGAGCTGATGTTCTGCCACCTGTGCTCTCAACTGTGGATTCACATTAGCCATCAATTTAGGTTTCGAGCCGAATACCTTGGTAATCCATCGCGAGAGTGCATCATCCGATTGGGAAAAGGCATTCCATACCCATAAGCGGACAGGAAATGGTGTACGATAATAGCTGCTTCCCATGAAAGCACCCGTAGGCGCTGAAGCCAGGGCATACTCCATCTCCTCCTTCACCGAATCAGCATACGGATTCGCCTCATAATTGGTGTATTCTATAGGCTTCAATCCTGCAAAAAGCTGCTCGCCTTCCTTCAGGGCACTCGTTGAGGAGCACCCTGTAAACAAAAAGCTGGACAGCATCACCGATACTGCTATATATATAATAAGGTGAAGTCGATTCTTCTTTCTCATATCACTAACTTATTTTACTTGGTCTTCAAAGGGTCGAACATCTGCGATGTCTTTGCCTTGTTAATCGTATCTTTCCCGGTTCCCGGGGATGCCAGAGAGTCTTTCTTGATTCCCGGAACTGGCGAAGGGGCTTGTATCTGCTGCTTATCAGCCTTCAGTCTAAAGATATCAGTAAACTTGGAAAGCTTTCTGCGCCAGGTGAAACCACCGCCATATTCACCAATCTGTCCATCCAGCCAATCGTAGGTATTGGCATTATAAAAGGCTCTTACATACATACTGGCTCCTTCGTTGAGTCGATACTGCACTTCCACGTTATTAAAGAAGGTCTCATTCTTGTTGGCATTCTCCAATTCGGCACCAGTTGATACCTGTCCGCCCACCGAGAAGCTCAAGCGATTGTTAAAGAATCGCTTGGCAAACTTAAAGTTATAATCAGTATGTGTGGCTCCAGCTGCATTGGTCTGGTTATCCACCGACATACCAACATCAAGTCCGATACTTCTCATGGCTGTACCGGCAATATTGTTGATTTCCGAATTAAGGAAGGAAGTCAAGGCACTATTCATAGAGAACGAACTGGTAGAACCACCCGCCAGATACATACCCGAAACCAGCATCGTGATGGCTATCTTGCCTCGCTCCTCAACACTCATCGAACTCAACTCGTCCTGAACGGTCTGGTCGTTCGAAGCAGAGATGATGAACTGGATGCCCGGTTTCTCCAAGGTCTGGCTCAGTTTTACTCCGCATACGAAATCTACCGAACGTCCACTACCCTCACCCTCGTTGACGGTAGTCTTGATGTCCTCCGTTGCCGTAATATTCAGGGTAGGATTAAACGGATCACCCGTAAACTGGATATAGCTTCCATCCTGGATATCAAAGGTCTTCAATGGAATGATAGGCAAGGAATACTTCATCTCACCATCATTCAAGGTATATCTACCCGTCAATCTGATACCGTCAGCCGTATTGTACCGCATCTGCAAATTGCCTCCTCCCATCAGATCCACATAATTGGTCTTATCTGCATTCAAGGCACACAAGATACGTGCCGACTCGTCGATAGACATGCTCAGCAACATATCCAAACCATCCAGTGCCGGTTTCTGGACCACAACTTCCTTACCGCTCTTAAAGTTGGTAAACTTCACAAGCTCATCCAGCTGATTATCGGTGGTCAACTCCGACTCACGCAGGATATAGGTCATATCGGTCTTACCCAATACATCCAGCTTACCCATCATCTTCAGATTAGACAAGGAGCCCTGCATACTTCCGAGGAAATTGACATAAGCCTTACCGAAAGCTTCAGAACGTGCATTCTCCTGAGCATCTATCAGCAGGAAGTCCTGCGCCCTCATACGGATATTGAGCTTCATATTCTCAACATCAGTAAAGTCGAGAGCACCCTGGATATTGAGCGGACTCTCATTATTGGCATACATCATGAAGTTCTCAAAGAGCAGCTTACTGTCAGTGATACGCACCGGGTCGTTGGCAAAGCGCATGGAAATACCGTATGGCACACTCACCAGATAAGCAGAATCGAGATATACCTCACCATCAATGTCAAGATTACTCAAGGCGCCCTTCATCTTCAAGGCACCTTCGCCATATCCCTTCAAACCAAGAAGCTGGTCGGGTACGAAACCATTGATGAAGTGAAGCGGGAGTTTCTCCAGTCCTACCTCTGCATCCAACTCACCGGCACCCTCCGATTTGTAGGTACCCGTAACGGTAGCCACCTCATTACCATCATAGGTAAGGGTAGCATCTACATAGTGAGAGCCGTCACTCTTTGGCATATAGGTGAACTCAGAACCCACATTACCCATCCTACAATGCTCGTAGGTCATATTATCAATCTTCAGATTAGAAGATACGGAGAGTTTCTCCTTCGTCTGGATTACGTGGAAGTCACCGTCCATGATACCCGTAATATCCGGCATATATGGAATCACACTCAACACCTTGTCCAGGTTAAACTGACTCATGCTGACAGTAATATCCTGCAAGGCATCCTCATTTTCATCATTGGAATAGAGACGCATACCCATACTGCCTGATGCAGCCTTCAGCACAAGATCGGCAGATACACGGCCATCATTACTCAACATCACATAGTTGGAATCATTAGCTACAAATTCCTTATAACCCAATATCGGATGCGTATCAATCAAGGAAAGTTTAACACCATTAGGCTGCAACATGGCAGCCAGTCCGACATCTACACCCAGTTTGTTGGCTGCGTCATAGATACGTGCCTTGACATTGGAACCATGCTCCTGAACCTCGCCATCTACCAAAGCACGGAACACATACTGCGGATTGTGCTTATTGTTCTGAACACGTGCCGAATAACGGATAGTATCTCCCTGCGTATGGACCAAGGCACGGATGGTATCCAGCTGTATGCCACTTGCTACCAGGGAATCGATATTCATATAACCTTCAAGTCCAGCCAAAGGCGAAGCATTCAAATCCATTTCTACAGACTTGAAGTCATATCCCATGTATTTGATGAAGCGAGAAATGAAATTATCCCTGCCGGTAGAGAGATAGATATGTCCGAGCGGGAAGCTGTTACGTATCTGAACCTGATCGATGCGACGGTTCTTAAACTGCTTCCACAATTCCTTCTGCAATCCCACCACTCTATCGAAGAGCATCTGATATCCACCATGCGCATCCATGTTCAGGCGGAAATCACCACAGGAAGCAATGGCATGGGTAGTATCCCTAGTGGTCAGCACATCCAGATTCACTCCTACCGGACGATAGACATTATCTCCTGCTCTTACGGTAATATCGTCCATAGAGGCCCATATCTTATGGTTATCCTTTAAATCTGAATGAATATCAATCTGTCCACAAAGAGAAACGTCTACAGGCTTTTGGGTTACCTGTAACTGATACATATCCGCATGGCGCACATCAGCCACCAAAGTAGCCTGCAACTTCTTGGTACTTGCCAAGGCGCTCACGGCAATGACACCGTTCAGCAAATCGTTCTTACTATCCAGCGTGGCATGTATCTTACCATTAGCAACCTGCGCATCAGCCAAGACATCATGCAGATGATACTTGTCATAATGCACCTGATTCACTTTGGCTTTCGCCATCAACCGGGTTCGTGGTGAAAGGAAATCTGTACCCACACCCTTTGCCTCTACAGTTCCTGTAAAAGTGTATAGCTCCTGATGAGGCAAGAAATGCTTGGCTTGGATGTTTGAAGCCTGCAACTTAGCCTGATAAGCCAGATTGCCCATATCCAAACTACCATCCTTACGGGTCCTGGCATCAACAGTAGCATCCACCTTCATGCTTCCCTTACCCTCGGTAAGAGCCAGCCTGGTTGCATATTTCGTACCATCAACCTTTACATTACCATTGATGCTGATACCGCTAGGAATACGGATTTCCTGAGTCAAGGAAGGATCAAGCATCGCCGTCACCATACCGAGGTTATAGGTACGGGCCTGCAAATCGACATTCGCCTTCAGATGGTCCATATCCATCACATTGGCAATGGTTCCATCTGTACTCAACTGGAAAACCGTAGGCAGACTCAGCCTGACTCCCGAGAAGGAAGCACGCTGCATATTTCCCCTGAATGAGCCTTCTACCTTCATCGGATAGTAAGGCCATCGGTACTTCATCTGCTTAGGCAAGGCATCACCTATAAAGAGGAAAAGATCAGAACGTCCCAAGGATCCGTTTACACGAGCCATGATCTTGCCCGGATTTTTCTCGGCAAAAGCATTCATATCGAAATCTACAGAAGCCTGCAAATTAGAAACTGGGGTACGAAGATAGAGATCAGGCAACTGCATCTTCACAGAATCCATTACGAATCTGCCATAGAGCTGGTTGATTTTCAGTCCGCTTTTCTCCTTCGACTTCGCTTCCTGAATCTTCACATCAATCCTGGAATCGCAGAAATAGAACGAATCTGCCTTCAGTTCCATATCAGAGAAGGCAAGATGATTGAAATCCATACCTGGAACCGGGCGCTCGAAATTCTGGTCGTAGTTCACCCTTCCGTTCTTCCAATCCAAGTGCTGTATCTGATACAGACCTTTATACAGGTCGAGATAGGTGGTGCGAGCCAACGCATCACCCAAATAAGCATTCACCTGAAGTGTATCTCCAGGCATGTGTAGGGTAAAATCGGTATTCTTTAGTTTTAGCTTCTGGATATTGATCTTCCAGAAATTAGTACTTGGAGTCGTATCAGGTGGAACAGTATCACTCAATTCCACGGACAACCTGGCATCCTTAATGAGCGCATCATTTACATTCACACGCTCTTTACCCAAATCGATGCCATGTGCCACCAATTGCAACTTGCCCACATCTCCCTTGATGCGGGCTTCATGAATGAAATTGGTAGTATTCACCTTCATCCTGGTGAAATTGAGTTCATCCACCATCACCTGATTGCTGAAGAGTGGAAGCAACTGCACATCTACCACCATCTTCTGGATGTCGGCAACAGTATCCTTTTTATTTCTCAGAGCAAGATTTCTGCTGTTCTTCAGCGAATCGACAGGTTGCAGTACCTTCACGCCTTCCACTCCCAACTTGAGAGGGAAAACGAGTTGTACATGCTCAACAGAAATATCCATGCCCGTCGATTCTGAAGCATAAGAAGCTACTTGCTTTACCGCCCAATTCTGTACAGGTGGCAAGTAAAGCAAAACGGTCAGCAACAATATAAGCAAGAATGGAGTAAGGATTAGGATACTTACCCATTTCGCATACTTCTTCATAAGCATGGATATTTAATAGTTATGGAGCTATCGCTCTCCATAGATTATCATCTGGCAGAGGAGCTTCCACTATAATCGTTTCCTTAGATACCGGATGCACAAACTCTACCTTGTGCGAAAGAAGCGAGATACTGCCGTCGGCATTGCTGCGAGGGGAACCATATTTCAAGTCGCCCTTGATTGGGCATCCCATCTTAGCCAACTGACATCTGATCTGGTGATGACGTCCTGTCATCAGGTTCACCTCCAACAGAGTATAATGATCAGTATGCCCTATCACCTTATACTTCAAAATCGCTTTCTTCGAGTTCTTCACCTCATGATCGTAAGCATAGCTTTTATTCTGCTTTTCGTTTCTTACAATCCAATGAGTCAAGGTTGCCTCTGTCTCCTTTGGCATGTTCTTCACAATCGCCCAATAGGTTTTGTGAACTTCGCCATCACGGAACATCGTGTTCAGACGGCTTAATGCTTTTGAGGTCTTGGCAAACACTACGAGTCCTGAGACAGGACGATCAAGTCGATGCACCACGCCTAGGAATACATTTCCCGGCTTCTGGTATTTCTCCTTGATATATTGTTTTACCGTCTCTGAGAGAGGTTCATCGCCGGTCTTGTCGCCCTGCACGATTTCACCACTTCTCTTAGAGACGATAATTATATGGTTGTCTTCGTAAACTACCTGCATGTTTTATCTAAAAACAGATGCCAATAGATTACATGTTCATACCACCATCGATCTGGATAACCTGACCACTTACGTAGCTAGACATATCAGAAGCGAGGAAAAGACAAACGTTAGCGATATCCTCTGTCTGACCACCACGGCGCAAAGGAATCTTCTTCATCCAGTCCTTACGGATTTCCTCAGGCAACTGTGCAGTCATAGCAGTCTCGATGAAACCAGGAGCAACAGCATTAGCACGTACACCCTTAGGACCCAACTCCTGAGCAATAGACTTAGCCAAAGCAATCATACCAGCCTTAGAAGCAGCATAGTTGCACTGACCAGCGTTACCATGAACACCAACAACAGAAGCCATATTGATGATAGAACCACTGCGCTGACGGAGCATGATTGGAGAGCAAGCGTGGATAAAGTTGAAAGCAGACTTCAAGTTAACGTTCAAAACAGCATCCCACTGAGCCTCTGACATACGAAGCATCAAACCGTCCTTAGTGATACCAGCATTGTTAACGAGAATGTCGATAGAACCGAAATCTGCATGAATCTGCTTCACAGTCTTCTCTGTCTCCTCGAAATCAGCAGCATTACCTGCGTAAGCACGACATGTCACGCCAAGAGCCTCAATCTCCTTACGAGTAGCTTCCAAACCAGCAGCCATATCGTCGTTGAGTACGAGGTCAGTGAATGCGATATTAGCACCTTCAGATGCAAATTTCATTGCGACAGCCTTACCGATGCCGCGTGCAGCACCTGTAACAAGTGCTGTCTTACCACTTAATAATCCCATTTCTTTTATATTTAATTAATTATCAATAA
>USQD01000045.1 GCA_900556795.1 uncultured Prevotella sp.
CTAACTTTGTCCCCAAAATTATAAACGTTTATAGAAAATATGAAATTTTTGAAGAAGTATCTACTGGATATTCTGGTAGTAATTGTTTTTGCGGTAATCTCCTTCGCCTACTTCATGCCAGCTGACATGGACGGACGAATCCTGTTCCGTCATGACTCTGCGGCAAGCAAGGGACTGGGACATGAGAAGGAACTTTACCAGCAACAGACAGGCGAGACCACTCGCTGGACCAACTCGGTGTTTGGCGGAATGCCAACTTATCAGATGTCGCCTTCGTATGGCAGTACCAAGGTGCTCGACCAGGTAACTAAGGCTTATCACCTGTGGCTGCCAGATTATGTATGGTATGTATTCGTATATCTTCTGGGCTTCTACATCATGTTGCGTGCTTTCGATTTCCGACAATCGCTGGCGGCATTGGGTAGTATCATCTGGGCATTCTCGTCCTACTTCTTTATCATTATTGCAGCCGGTCATATCTGGAAGGTATGGGCACTGGCTTATCTGCCTCCTATGATTGCAGGTGTGGTGCTGGCTTATCGCGGCAAGTATCTGAAAGGCTTGCTCCTGACAGCCATCTTCTCGGCTTTCGAGGTGAATGCCAACCACGTGCAGATGACTTATTACTATCTCTTCATCATCCTCTTCATGGTGATTGCCTTCCTGGTAGAAGCCATCCAGAAGAAGCAGCTGGCTCGTTTTGGCAAGGCTACAGCGGTATGCGCAGTGGGTGCCCTCATCGGTATCTCGCTCAACCTGTCCAACCTTTATCATACCTGGCAGTATGGTCAGGAAACCATGCGCGGAAAGAGTGAACTGGTAAAGAAAAACTCTGCTAATCAGACCAGTAGCGGTCTGGATAGAGACTATATCACTCAGTGGAGTTATGGTATTGACGAGACTTGGACGCTCCTGGTTCCAGATGCCAAGGGCGGTGCTTCCGTGCCTCTTGCCCAAAACGAGAAGGCAATGGAGAAGGCAGACCCTAACTTTGTTCAGATTTATCAGCAGCTGGGTCAGTACTGGGGGAATCAGCCTGGTACCAGCGGTCCGGTATATGTAGGAGCATTCGTCTGTATGCTCTTTATCCTTGGACTGTTTATTGTGAAGGGTCCGATGAAGTGGGCTTTGCTCGCTGCCACCGTTCTGAGTATCCTGCTCTCATGGGGTAGAAACTTCATGCCGTTCACCAATTTCTTCCTGGATTATATTCCGATGTATGCCAAGTTCCGAACGGTGGCTTCCATCCTCGTTATCGCCGAGTTTACTATTCCGCTGCTGGCGATGATGGCACTGAAGAAGATTGTGGATGAACCGGAAGTGCTGACTTCTAAAATTAAATATGTATACGCCAGCTTTGGCCTGACTGCAGGTTTCTGCTTGCTCTTTGCCATCATGCCGAGCGTATTCTTCCCTGATTTCGTCTCAGCCCAGGAGACTCAGGCGTTGCAGCAGTTGCCTGCTGAATATCAGGGTCCTATTATCAGCAATCTGGTAGAGATTCGCAAGAGTATCTTTACTTCTGATTGCTGGCGTTCGTTCTGGATTATCGTTATCGGTTCAGCCTTCCTGCTGCTTTATAAGATGAAGAAGCTCGGTGCAGAATTCATGATTGCCGGTATCGCCGTGCTCTGTCTCGTAGATATGTGGATGGTAAACAAGCGTTATCTCTATGACGATATGTTCGTGGACAAGGTAGAGCGTGATGCTCCTCAGCAGATGACAGAGACCGATAAGATTATCTGTCGCGATAAGGCACTTGACTATCGTGTGCTCAATCTCGCATCGAATACCTTCAATGAGAACGAGACTTCTTATTATCATAAGAGTATCGGTGGATATCATCCAGCTAAGTTGCGCCGTTATCAGGAGATGATTGATGCTCACATCGCTCCTGAGATGCAGAAGACAATGAAGGCTGTGGCTGAGGTTGGCGGTGATATGACCAAGGTGAATGGCGATAGTATCTTCCCTGTGTTGAACATGCTGAATGCCAAGTACTTCATCATGCCTTTGCAGGGCGGTCAGACTGTTCCTGTTCAGAATCCATACGCCTACGGCAATGCCTGGTTTGTTGACGAGGTGAAGTATGTGAACAATGCCAACGAGGAAATCGAGGGCGTGGGCAAGGTGAACCTCCGTCATGTAGCCGTGGCTGATGCCAAGTTCAAGGAGCAGCTGAATCAGAGTGTAAAGCAGGATGATACTTCGGTTGTGAAGATGACTGCCTATAAGCCAAACAACTTGACTTACGAGGTGAAGTCGAGCAAGGGGGGTGTCATCGTATTCTCTGAAATCTATTATCCGGGTTGGTCTGCTACCGTAGATGGGGAGCCTGTAGAACTCGGTAGAGTAGACTATATTCTCCGTGCGCTCAATGTGAAACCGGGTAATCATAAGGTGGTTCTTGATTTCCATCCACAGTCGCTCAAGAATACAGAGACTGTAGCATACGTAGGTTATGGCGTTCTTGTACTCCTTATTATAATAGGTATAGGAGTGGAAGTGAAGAGACGTAAGAAGGATACTGAAATAGTTAAGGAATAAAAGGAGTAAAACAGATGCTGTTTCGGACAGAAATAGATATTCCAAAGGTTGACTTCGAGATACAGCCGGCAGAGCAGATGCTCTTCGTGGGCAGTTGCTTTGCTGATAATCTGGGGCGCAGATTTGTAGAGAATCGCTTCCGGGCTACGGTGAATCCTTTCGGAGTGATGTATAATCCGGCTAGTATTCTTCATACGGTGGAGAAGAGTCTGAGTGTTCATCCACGGATTGCGGTCTTTACGCTGGGGACAAACCATGTGTATATATTGAAGGAGACGGGCGAAATAGTGGACAACTGCCAGAAACGCCCACAGCGTCTCTTCGAAGAAAGGGAACTGAGCGTGGATGAATGTGCGGACTATCTGCAAAAGGCGATAGATTTGCTCAAAGCAGAAAGAAAGGAAGCTTCATCTGCCGACGGTGACTTGAAGGTTATCATTACGGTGAGTCCTATCCGATATGCCAAGTATGGCTATCACGGAAGTCAACTTTCGAAGGCAACGCTCCTTTTGGCTGCTGATAAGCTGTTGAAGGCGAATCCGGGAGTGGTGAGCTATTTCCCGGCTTACGAAATCATGAACGATGAACTTCGTGATTATCGCTTTTATAAGGAAGACATGCTGCATCCGAGCGACCAGGCTGTGGAGTATATCTGGGAAAAATTCCGGACGGTTTACTTCGGCAAAGCTGCCGAACAGTTTCTGGAAGACTGGAGACCCATCAGGGAAGCGTTCGGACACAGACCCTTCAATCCTGATAGCGAGGAACACAAAAAGTTTATCGCCAGGACGGAAGAAAGGAAAAGAGAATTTGAGGAGAAGTATCTTCTCTTGTAAAATATAGAATCATTAAAGTATTAAGACAATGACATATACTATTGAAAAGGTAACCACACTGATAGGTGCGCGTCGCTATGGAGACAATGATACCAACATCGGTTTTATCCTGACCGATAGTCGTTCACTTTGTTTCCCAGAGGAAACTCTATTCTTTGCGCTCAAGTCGGAGCGTAATGATGGTCACAACTACATACCTGAGCTTTATCGCAGAGGTGTGAAAAACTTTGTGGTGACTGATGTTCCTAAGGGATATGCTTCTGATTATCCGGAGGCAAACTTCCTGAAGGTTGTCAATACGCTGGAGGCTTTGCAGCGTCTGGCTGAGCGTCATCGTGATGAATTCAATATCCCTATTGTGGGGATTACGGGTTCCAACGGCAAGACCATGGTCAAGGAGTGGCTCTATCAGCTGCTCTCGCCAAGTATGTTCGTTACCCGCAGTCCTAGAAGTTACAATTCCCAGATAGGTGTGCCATTGTCTGTCTGGTTAATGAACGAACAGACTCAGGTGGGCGTGTTCGAGGCTGGTATCAGTCAGCCAGGTGAGATGCTTGCCCTTCGCGACATCATCCAGCCTACCATTGCTGTTCTTACCAATCTAGGTTCTGCCCATCAGGAGAACTTCTCTTCCCTGGAGGAGAAATGCCGTGAGAAGCTCATCCTCTTCCATGATGCTGATACCGTGATTTATGATGGCGATGATGAGGTGATTACCAAGGTGGTGGCTGAATATCCTGGTTATAAAGGTGAAAAACTCTTCTGGTCGCTCAAGAATCCTGAGGCTCCTTTCTTTGTCAAGAGCATCGAGAAGCAGCAGAGCGTGAGCGTCATCACCTATATATATAAAGGTGAGGAGGATAGTTTCTCCATCCCATTCATCGATGATGCTTCTATCCAGAACTCTATCATCAGCGCTGTGGTGGCTTCTAAGCTCGGAGTCTCTGCTGAGGATATTGATAAGCGTATGGCGAAACTCGAACCTGTGGCTATGAGACTGGAAGTGAAGGTGGGACAGCACGGATGTACTCTTATCAACGACAGTTACAACAGCGACATCAATTCGCTTGACATTGCTCTCGACTTCATGAATCGTCGTCCGGACCATCGTGGACGCCGTCATACCTTGATATTGAGCGATATCTATCAGAGTGGTCAGACTCCGGAGGCGCTATATAAAGAAGTGAGCGATCTCGCCCGCAAGCGTGGAGTTGTGAAATTCATTGGTATTGGTCCTGAACTCTGCAAGCAGCATGATATTATTCAGATTTCAGAAAAGTTCTTCTTCCAGGATGTAGAGGAATTCATAGCCAGCGAGGTCTTTGCTTCCTTGCGTGATGAGGTTATCCTGCTGAAGGGCGCTCGCCAGTTTGGTTTTGACCAATTGACCGAGTTGCTGGTTCAGAAGGTGCATGAAACCACTCTTGAGGTGAATTTGAATGCAGTGGTAGCCAACTTGAATTACTATCGTGCCTTTATGAAGCCTGAAACAAAGTTAGTCTGCATGATTAAGGCTGACGGTTATGGAGCTGGAGCTGTTGAAATCGCAAAGACTTTGCAGGATCACCGTGTAGATTATCTTGCTGTGGCTGTTGCCGATGAAGGTGTAACCCTGCGCAAGAACGGAATCACCAGCAATATTATGATTATGAATCCGGAGATGACCGCCTTCAAGACCATGTTCGATTATGACCTGGAACCAGAGGTTTACTCATTCCGTTTGCTCGATGCACTGATTAAGGCAGCTGAGAAGGAGGGAGTAACAGGATTCCCTGTTCATATCAAGCTGGATACAGGTATGCATCGCATGGGATTTGATCCGGAAAACGATATGGAGGAATTGATCGGCAAGCTGAAGCATCAGAATGCCATTATCCCTCGTTCTGTGTTCTCTCACTTCGTGGGTAGTGATGATGATAGTTTCGATGACTTCTCTGCCCATCAGTTTGAACTCTTCGATAAGGGAAGCAAACAGTTGCAGGCTGCTTTCGACCATAAGATCTTGCGCCATATCTGCAATTCGGCAGGTATCGAGCACTTCCCGGAGCGCCAGTTGGATATGTGCCGCCTGGGTCTTGGTCTTTATGGTATCAACTCCCGCAACAATAAGACAATCAACTGCGTGAGCACCCTGAAGACTACTATCCTGCAGATGCACCATGTGAAGGCGGGTGATAGTGTAGGTTACAGTCGCAAGACCATTCTTGATAAGGATAGTGTGATTGCTGCCATTCCTATCGGTTATGCCGATGGCTTGAACCGCCGACTCGGCAATCGACATGCTTATTGCCTTGTCAACGGACAGAAGGCTGATTATGTAGGCAACATCTGTATGGATGTGGCGATGATAGATGTGACAGGCATCGACTGCAAGGAAGGTGATTCTGTGGAAATCTTCGGAGAGCATCTTCCTGTTCAGACGCTGAGCGATATTCTGGAAACAATTCCTTACGAAGTTCTGACTACTATCAGTAACCGAGTGAAAAGAGTTTATTATCAAGACTAGAATTATGTGAAGAAAATACGAATTTAAAGAGAGAAAAGCGTTATAAAAAAGTACAAAAATAGGTAAATCCCATCCGAAAAGCTCGGATGGGATTTTTTTTAAGTAATATTTTCCTTCAAAACGTATTGAATATGAAGAAAAAAGTGTATCTTTGCAACCAACAAATCATCTAAAAACAGGTGGAGGTGCACTTTTTGTGTATTTTCTTAACTATTTAACAAATTCAAAAAGTAATAATGGAACAGGTATTTAGCTATATCATCAGTCTGGGGGCGAGCGTGATGATGCCTATCATCTTCACGGTCATTGGACTATGTATTGGCATGAAATTCGGAAAAGCGTTGAAATCGGGACTCTTCGTAGGTGTGGGTTTCGTGGGCTTGGGTGTGGTCACTGCTTTGTTGACTACTAACTTCAATGATCCTTTGAAGGCTATCTCCGACATCTATCACCTACAGTTGAACGTGTTTGACATGGGCTGGCCTGCAGCTGCTGCCGTTGCTTATAATACAGCGGTGGGTGCTCTGATTATCCCAATCTGTCTGGGTGTCAACTTCCTGATGTTGATTACCAAGACCACCCGTACGGTGAACATAGACCTTTGGAACTACTGGCACTTTGCCTTTATCGGTGCTGTGGCTTACTTCGTAATGGGCGAAAGCTTGCTTTGGGGATATTTTGCAGCCATCGTCTGCTATATGATTACATTGGTATGCGCAGACCTCACTGCTGAGAAGTTCCAAAAGTATTACGATTTGGATGGCATCTCTATTCCGCAGCCTTTCTGTCAGAGCTTTATGCCATTCGCCATCATCTTCAATAAACTCCTGGATATGATTCCTGGTTTCTCTAAACTCGATGTTGATGCAGAAGGATTGAAGAAGAAGTTTGGCGTGCTCGGCGAACCATTGGTTCTCGGTGTCATCGTCGGCGCCTTGATTGGTTGGGCTGCACAGCTCGATATCAAGAAGATTCTCTTCCTCGGTGTGACCATGGGAGCAGTGATGGAGCTGATTCCTCGTATCACCTCTTTGTTTATCGATGGTTTGAAGCCAATCTCTGAGAAGACTCAGGAGTTGGTAAAGACCAAGTTCAACGGTAAGAAGGTTCATATCGGTATGAGTCCTGCCTTGGTAATTGGTCATCCTACAACCCTTGTAGTATCAGTCATCCTGATTCCAGTCATCCTGGCAATCGCTGTCTTCTTGCCTGGTAACCAGTTCTTGCCATTGGCATCATTGGCTGGTATGTTCTACCTCTTTCCAATGATATTGCCATTCACCAAGGGAAATGTAGTGAAAACCCTTATCATAGGTTTGGTAGCTCTCATCATCGGTCTCTACTTTGTAACCGATATGGCTCCAGACTTTACAATGGCTGCCAATCAGGTTTATGCAGCTACTGGTGATAATGCCGCTCATATTCCTGACGGATTTTCGGGTGGTGCACTCGATTTTGCTTCATCTCTCTTTGGATGGGTCATCTATCGTGGCGTGAAGCTTTCATACATCGGTATGGGAGTGCTCACCATCATCACCATCGCGCTGATGGTTATCAACCGTCAGCGCATCGTAAAGGAAGAGAGAAAGGTAAAAAAGTAAAAAGATAAAAAAGTAAAAACAAAATAGTAATGAAGAAATTAACATTAATATTAGCAGCAATGGTATTAACAGCAAGTCAGGCTTTTGGCCAGTGTGGAAAATGTGGTTATGAGGTGAAGGCAGAAAATGCCTACACCAACTACAACGTTCGTTATGCTAGCAACCCAATGGATGCCAAGCATTACACAACAGACCGCCTTCGTAGCGAGTTCGCTATCGAGAAGGTGTTCGCTCCAGGTGAGGTGAACTGGACATACACCATGTTCGACCGTTTCCTCATTGGTGGTGCAGAGCCAACAACTGCTCCTCTGAAGCTGACTTCTATCGCTCCTCTTTATACAGATAAGCCAAACGATCAGAAGAATCTGCTCGACAACCGTGAACTGGGTATCATCAACATCGGTGGTGAGGGTACAGTTATCGTAGATGGCAAGAAATATACTCTTGGTTTCCAGGAGGCTCTCTATGTAGGTCGTGGCGCCAAGAACATCGAGGTTAGCAGCAAGGACGCTGCCAAGCCAGCTAAATTCTATATGAACAGTGCTTGCGCTCATCAGACATTCCCAACCAAGAAAGTAACCTTGAAGGATGCCAACAACATCAAGGCTGGTAGCTTGAAGGAGAGCAACGACCGCGTTATCCATCAGTTGATTATTGATGGTGTGGCTGGTGTTCGTACTTGCCAGTTGCAGATGGGAGTAACAGAGTTGAAGGAGGGTTCTGTATGGAATACCATGCCAGCTCATACTCATCTCCGCCGTATGGAGACTTATCTTTATTATAATGTACCAGAGGGTCAGAAGATTCTCCATGTAATGGGTGAACCACAGGAGACACGTCCTATCTGGTTGAACAACGAGCAGGCTGTTATTGCCCCTGAGTGGTCTATCCACTGCGCAGCAGGTACAAGCAACTATACCTTTATCTGGGGTATGGCTGGTGAAAACCTTATCTACAATGATATGCAGGTGGTTAAGATTCCTACATTGAAATAAATAAAAAAAACGCTTAAAAACTTAGACAAATGAGTCCTATTTCAACTAGTAAAATGTCCAACTTCCGTTGGGTTATCTGTGCGTTGCTTTTCATTGCTACCACAGTCAATTACATGGACCGTCAGGTTCTGTCATTAACATGGAAAGACTTCATCGCTCCAGAATTTCACTGGACAGATGATCACTATGGTACAATTACCGGTCTTTTCTCTATCTTTTATGCTATCGCTAACCTATTTGCAGGTAAGTTTGTAGACTGGATGGGAACCAAGAAGGGTTATCTCATCGCCATCTTTGTTTGGTCTACTGGTGCAGTTATGCACGCTGGTTGTGGTTGGGTAGCTATGCAGATGGAGGGTTACGATTCTATTGAAGCTCTTCGCATGGTGCAGGCTGGTAGTGATGCTGCCGTTGCTACTATCAGTGTATGGTTGTTCCTTTCTTGCCGTTTAATCCTTGCTGTGGGTGAGGCTGGAAACTTCCCTGCTGCTATCAAGGTAACAGCAGAGTACTTCCCAAAGAAGGACCGTGCGTTCTCTACAGCCATCTTCAATAGTGGTGCATCTGTAGGTGCTTTGGCTGCTCCTGCTACTATTCCATTGTTGGCTCGCAGCATGGGCTGGGAGTGGGCTTTCATCATCATCGGTGTGCTCGGTTATGTATGGATGGGCCTCTGGCTGTGGCTTTATGAGAAGCCATCAAAGAGTAAGCATGTGAACAAGGCTGAGCTTGCTTACATTGAACAGGATGAAGATCTCGATAAGGTTGAGACTGAGAATGCTGAGGCTGCTGAGACTACTGAAAAGGAGAAGACCATCGGCTTCCTCAAGTGTTTCAGCTATCGTCAGACATGGTCATTCATCGTTGGTAAGTTGATGACTGATGGTGTATGGTGGTTCTTCCTCTTCTGGGCTCCAGCTTACTTCTCAGATCAGTATGGTTACTCTTCTGACTCTGGTATGGGTATTGCCCTCATCTTCACTCTCTATGCGATTGTAACCGTATTGAGTATCGGTGGTGGTTACTTGCCAACCTACTTTGTTGACAAGAAGGGTATGAATCCATATATCGGTAGAATGCGTGCGATGTTGATCTTCGCTTGTTTCCCATTGCTCGGTTTGATAGCTCAGCCTATGGGTGAGTACAGTGCATGGTGGCCAGCTATTATCATTGGTTTGCTCGGTGCAGGTCATCAGGCTTGGTCTGCCAACCTCTATTCTACCATTGGTGATATGTTCCCTAAGTCAACTGTTGCTACTATCACTGGTATTGGTGCAATGGCTGGTGGTATCGGTTCTTTCCTTATTAATAAGGGTTCTGGTATGCTCTTTACCTATGCAGAGGGTCAGGGTTCTGCCTTCAGCTTCATGGGCTTCGATGGCAAGCCAGGTGCTTACATGATTGTATTCTGCATCTGTAGTGTGGCTTACCTCGTTGGTTGGTGTATCATGAAGGTATTGGTTCCTAAGTACAAGCCAATCGTTGTAGAATAATGAAAAGGTAAAAAGAGGGTGTGTCATAAGTCACATCCAATACGCCCTGAAAGGGCAGAAGCTCCTAGCCCAGGGCGATGCCCTGAGCTAGGAGCTTTTGGGCTTTCAGCCCGACCTTGCTGCCATTATCTAGACTTATGACACACCCTCTTTAAATAAATCCTTGCTGTTTGAGGGCTTCGAGGAAACCTTGGCTCATCGCCTCGCAATCCTTCTTTGTGTATCGGATGTCGGTAAAAACCTGGGCTAGGGTCTCTACGTTGTTGATGCGAACGAACTCCTTGTTCTCTTCCAGAGCTTCCTTCTCTGCATAGAAGTCGTCAATCTTCTCTGGGGTGTAATCCTCAAAATGCTCGTGGTGGATGATGCTGCGCAGAGGGAGACGGTCGCTCAGAGCTGGATGTTCTGCCGGCCAACCGATGGTTAATGTAGCTACCGGCATTACGAGCTTAGGAAGTTTCAAGGTGTCGATAATCATCTTTGGCATATAGACTGTTGTTCCCAAAAAACAGGTACCAAGTCCTGCTTCTTCTGCCAGATTGGTAAATGTCTGAGTGAAGAGGAGTGCATCTGTAGCAGCATTCATGAAGGAGAGAATGTTGTCGTAGCCAGGAGTTCCCTTGCGGTTCTCTGCCCATAGGGTGGTGCGGCGATAATCGGCACAGATGGTGAGTACAACAGGGGCACCGGTTACCATTGGCTGGTTGAAATGGGCTGGCGCCAAAGCCTTCTTGCCTTCCTCACTACGGGTAACGACAACGCTGTAAAGCTGAAGATTACCCATGGTTGGAGTACGCATGGCGTCTTCAAGCAATTGATTTAGAAGTTTGTCTGAAACTTCCTTCGTTGAATATTTTCTGATGCTTGTTCTGTTCTTGATTGATGTCATAACTTTCCTGTTTATGTTATTATACCTTGTTATATAAAGTAGCTCGGTATTGTTTTAGAGCCCTTTTTTGATGCAAAGTTAGTGAAAGTTTTCCTAAATGGCTCATA
>USQD01000046.1 GCA_900556795.1 uncultured Prevotella sp.
TCACTGGAACGTTTGGTTATACTCTTGCTAATCTTAAGTTGTCTCATATAAATCCTTTTACCTTTCTATTTATTTTATTCTCATTATTAATAATGTCGGAATCCACCTTTACGGTTTCGGGGTGCAAAGGTACAAAAAAAAAAGCAATTTCATTGTAATATTAATGGAAAATTTTTCTCCGATTTGTCTGTTTTTTAGAAATTTAGACGATTTTGAATATAAAAATGGTAATTGAAGTTAGGTTTTTGATGCAATAAGTTTGAAATATGGAATAAATTATGTATCTTTGCACAGAATTTGCGAGAAAAGAATAACTAAATAAAAAATAACAATAAAACAAAAATTATGTTTGAGAATCAACCAAAAGGTCTGTGGACCTTAGCTTTGGCAAATACGGGTGAGCGTTTCGGTTACTATACCATGCTCGCAGTATTCGCTCTGTTCTTGGGTGAGAACTTCGGTTTTGATGCCGGTATGGCATCAGAGATTTATACCTGGTTCCTCACTGCAGTGTATTTCTTGCCTCTGTTTGGTGGTATGGCTGCCGACAAGTGGGGTTACAACAAGATGGTAATCATCGGTATCCTCATCATGTTCCTGGGCTATCTGTTCCTGGCTATCCCATTGGGTGGAGGTTCTGTAGCTATTGCTGCCATGGGTGCTGCCCTGCTGCTCGTGAGCTTGGGTACGGGTTTCTTCAAGGGTAACCTCCAGGTGATGGTAGGCGACCTTTACAACGATCCTAAGTATGCGCAGCATCGCGACTCTGGTTTCTCGCTTTTCTATATGGCGATTAACATCGGCGCCTTGTTTGCTCCTACTGCTGCCACTACAATCATGGCATGGGCACAGAACGACCTGGGCTATTCAAAGGCTGATTCTTATCACTTCGCTTTCGCAGTAGCTTGTGTTTCTGTGATTGTTTCTATCCTCATCTATTTCTTGGGTAAGAAGACCTACCAGCAGGTATTGGTAGCTGACAAGAAAAAGGAAGACGGCAAGACTGAGGAGGTAGAGGAGATGAGTCCTGCTGAGACCAAGGAGCGCATCGTTTGCCTCGGTTTGGTTTTCGCTGTAGTTATCTTCTTCTGGATGGCTTTCCATCAGAACGGTTTGACCTTGACATGGTTTGCTGATGAGTTTACTGCTCGTGAGGCTACAGGTGCTACCGGTATGATGTTCAATGTAATCAACCTCGTTTGGTGCATCTTCATGGTATTCGGTATCTGCGGTCTGTTGACTGCTCCTAAGGGTACTTCTGGCAAGAGCAAGTTGATCAATCTCGCTCTCATCGTGATTCCTGCTGCCATCCTGGGTTATACTTACATGAATTCCGGTGATTCTACCGTAGCTATCGATGCTCCTATCTTCCAGCAGTTCAACCCTTGCTTCGTAGTAGCTCTGACTCCAGTGAGCATTGCTCTCTTCGGCTGGTTGGGTCGCATCGGCAAGGAGCCTAAGGCACCAGTGAAGATTGGTCTGGGTATGCTCGTTGCTGCCGGTGCTTATCTCCTGATGACTGTATCAAGTCTTGGTTTGCCTGCAACTGATCACCCTAACCACGTAGCAGATGTTACTCCAAACCTGCTCGTCGGTACCTATTTGATCCTGACTTTCGCAGAGTTGTTGCTTTCACCTATCGGTATTTCATTCGTATCTAAGGTAGCACCTCCAAAGTACAAGGGTATGATCATGGGTGGCTGGTTCGTTGCAACAGCCCTCGGTAACAAGTTGGTTTCTATTCCAGGTCACATGTGGGATATGCCATTGCCAGTAGTATGGGGAACCTTGATGGTTATCTGTCTGCTCGCTGCTCTCTTCATCTTCTCTATCATCAAGAAGTTGAATCGCGTAAGCTAAATCTTAGAAATATCATATATTAAAAAGGCTTGCTTCATTTTTCGAAGCAAGCCTTTTTATGTTTTATTTCTTCAACCACTTGTCTAACCAGCCGAAGAAGGTGCGCTGCCAGAGCACGCCGTTCTGTGGCTTCAAAACCCAGTGGTTCTCATCAGGATAGATGAGGAGCTCGGCTGGGATGCCACGCATGCGGGCTGCATTGAAGGCGCCCATGCCCTGGTTGGCGTTGATGCGGTAGTCCTTCTCGCCATGGATGCAGAGAATAGGAGTATCCCACTTGTCTACAAACTTATGAGGACTGTTCTCGTAAGTCTTCTTGGCGTTGGCACTCTTATCCTTGTTCCAGTAAGCATCCTCATACTCCCAGTTGCTGAACCAAGCCTCCTCGGTATCGGTGTACATGCTCTCCAGGTTGAAGGCACCGTCGTGGGCGAGGAACGCCTTGAAACGCTTGTTGTGGTGACCGGCGAGATAATATACTGAGAAACCGCCGAAGCTGGCTCCCACACATCCCAGACGGTCCTTGTCTACGTAAGGCAGATTCTTGGTAGCATCATCGATGGCAGAAAGATAATCGTTCATGCACTGACCCGTCCAGTCGCCTGAAACCTCCTCGTTCCATGCACTGCCGAAACCAGGGAGACCACGGCGGTTAGGCAATACGATGACGTAACCGTTGGCTGCCATAATCTGGATGTTCCAGCGGTAGCTCCAGAACTGGCTCACCGGACTCTGAGGACCGCCCTCGCAGAAGAGAAGGGTAGGGTACTTCTTGGTTTCATCGAAATTAGATGGCAACATCACCCATACCAGCATGTCCTTGCCGTCGGTGGTCTTCACCCAGCGCTGCTCACACTTGCCCAGGTTCAACTGGCTCAGAATGTGGTCGTTCTCGTGGGTAATCTGCTCTACCTTGGTGCTCTTGGCATTCTTGCCAGGGGTAACGATGTAGATATCAGTAGGGTGGCTCATGCTTGCCTTGGTAGCGAGAAGCTTGTTGCCGCTGTTGGCGAGCGAGATGCTTCCGTAGTCAGCCCACTCATTGGTAATCTGCTTCACTTCGCCCTTGAAGTTGGTCTGATAGAGGTTCTGGGTTCCGTGCCAAACGCCGATGAAACTGAGGCTCTTGCTGTCCTTGTTCCATACGAAGCCCTCTACGTTTGAATCAAACTTGTCTGATACATAGTTCTTCTTGCCTGTGGCGAGGTCGTATACGCAGAGGCGGTTGCGGTCGCTCTCGTAGCCGTTGCGAGCCATACTCTGCCAAGCGATGTACTTGCCATCTGCAGAGAACTGAGGGTTTACGTCGTAACCCGGATTGTTCTTCAGATTCTCAGGCGCATTCACAGCCTGGTTCTTCATGCTCTTGGTAGCATCAATCTTAGGCTCCACATAGCCAGCCTCCTTGCAGATGTTCTTGGTCTCGCGCGTACCTATGTTATAAAGGAAGATATCAGAATCGGTAGAGATGGCATACTGAACGCCTTCCTTCTTGCGGCAGGTGTAGGCGATGGTCTTGGAATCAGGGCTCCATGCCAGCTGCTCGATGCCTCCGAATGGCGCCATAGGGCACTCGAATGGCTCATCCTTCAGAATATCCTCGCCTGCACCTACGGTGCCGTCGGCAGCCACATCAGCCACGAATGGGTGGAGAAGGCTCTCTACGTAGTGGTCCCAGTGGCGATAGTTCATATCGGTGACGAGGCGACCGGTTGCGAGAGGCAGATCGGAAGGATTCTCCTTGATGGTTCCGTGGTAAGGGAGTTCCTTGATGAGGATTACCTTCTTGCCGTCAGGGGAGAAGCGGAAGCCCTGGACGCCCAACTTATCGTTGGTGAGCTGCTTGCGCTCGGTACCGTCTGGGTTCATGCTCCAGAGCTGGCCTCCGCGGATGAAGGCAATCTTCTCTCCGCCCTGAATCCATGCCGCATCGGTCTCGCTCTTGGCATCAGTGGTCAGTGCCTTCTTGTTCTTGCCGTTGGCGTCCATGATGAAGAGCATCTGATGGCCCTTGTTTTCCTTCACGCTGTAGTAACCTACCTGGTAAACCACCTGCTTGCCGTTAGGCGAAGCTTCAGCGGCACCGATTCTTCCCATAGCCCAAAGAGCCTCTGGGGTCATCAGGTGGTTCTCCACCTTGATGTTGTTTTTCTCAATCATAGTCTGTGCATCAGCTGCCGTAGCGCTCATGGTGAGTGCAGCCGCAGCCAGAATCATTGCTTTAATCATATTTCTAAGATATTTATTAATTATTTCTCGTTTCTATGATATTTATTAATTATTTCTCGTTGTCATCTTCCTGATATTCCGTGCAAAGTTACAGAAAATTAATGAAAAAAACAAAATTATCCTTCTTTCATTACAAAAGTATGCGTTTTTTTTGTATTTTTGCATCATAAATGATTTCGTTTCGTTTTAAGAGCTGAATCCTTTGGAATATAAGAAAGATAATAATAATTAAAATAATGAGTAAATGAATACATTGTTTCTCTTGCAGTTTGCTTGCTGCATTATAGTGTCGATGTTGGGCTTGATATTGGTATTGTCCAGGTTTCAGATACGTTGGTCCAACCGTCGTTATGAGGTGTCTCGCTGGCTCCTTGCTTTTTCCATGTTTGTACTTGCTGGACATTACGTTCTGCAGATGACTTATGGTTTCCGTGCTAAAAGCGATGAAATAGGAGCCGTTGTCAATATTCTCTTCTATTCTCCTATTTGTCTTGTCCTGGAAAAAGTTGACAGGGTATAAATCAACTTAAAGATAAGAAAAATGGATAAAGACAAATTGGAGCTATCAGTGAGTGTAGCTCGTAGTTACTATCAGTATCACTTGCCGGTTCGAGAAATAATGGCAAAAATGTCGTTAAGTAAAACTAGTGTTTACAGAATTCTTAGTAACTTTGCAGCCGATAATCCTAAAATGGTAAACGAAATGAAGCAAAGTGCAACACCTGAAGATCTCTCAAATGAGAATCTCGAGCTTAAGAAGCGCCTGGCAGCCTTGGAGAAAGAACTCCATGAGGCCAAGATGGCTGCTGCCGCCTATGACAAGATGATAGACATCGCAGAGCGACTTTATAAGATTCCTGTGCGAAAAAAATCTGGTCCCAAGCAGTAAAAGAGCTTCGTGCAGAATCCAGCAACTATAGCGTTTCTGGACTCTGCAAATTGTTTGGGTATACTCGTCAGGCATATTATCAGCACGAAGATAATACGCTGGCAACTTTGGCAGAGGAATCATTTGTTATAGAATATGTTAAGTCTATTCGAAAGCAAGATCCCGGTATCGGTGGTCGTAAACTCTGGCTGATGTATTGCAAGGAGTTTGGAGAAGAGAACGCCATGGGACATTGCCGTTTCGAGGACATTATCTCAAGGTACAAGCTGGGAGTACGTTCTTCCAGCCGGAAGCCTCGTACAACGGACTCTCGCCATGGATTACCCACATATCCCAACAAGATAAAGGAACTGATACCATCGTCGCCCAATGAAGTTTGGGTGAGCGACATTACATATCAGAAGATTTGGGATGATGTAGAGGAAGGCACCTATCATTTCTGCTATATATTTAATTACGGATTATTATACAAAAGAGATTATTGGATATTCTGTTGGCGAGTCCCTTTCCACCAAGTATCCTTTGGAGGCCCTTAATATGGCTTTGTGCCGTATTGAGGAGAAAAGTGTAATCCCTATCCATCACTCAGACAGGGGCGTACAGTATGCAAGCAATGACTATATCAAGTTGCTCAGAGAGTATGGGATAGTACCAAGCATGACGGAATGTGGCAATCCTAAGGATAATGCCGTGGCAGAGCGTGTCAATAACACATTGAAGAACGAGCTGTTTATGGGGCTTTCCTTCGTATCCTTGCACGAAGTAAAAGAGGCTTTAGAAAGGGCTGTTTATTTCTATAACAACCTTCGCCCACATGGAAGTATCGGAATGCTGACACCCAAGGAAGCGGCAAAACAGAAAGGAGATTTAAAGAAAAATTGGACAAGTTACAGAGAAAAGTATATAAAATCTTTGTAGGTTCAAGAAAAATGATTAATTTTGCAGCAAATTACCAAAATCGCGGTCCACCCCTAGGGGTGGTGCCCTTTGTCTACTCCTATTAAGAACTAGCTAATGTTATGTCAACAGCAACTAGGAACAAAGTAGGAGACTGACAATCTTGCTTAGGAATAACGATCATAAAGTTAATCAGTATGAACAAGAAATTTCCAACTTTAGCCATTGCAGTTGCAGCCTTCTGCTTGGCCTCATGTCACTGCGATGATGATACTTCGACCACATCGAAGTACATCACCGTTGCCACTTCCATCGGACAGATGACACGCACTACCACTGATGCCGACGGCAATCAGGAGTTTGCGAAGGATGACCAAATCAGCATCTATGCGTGGACAGGCAATGCCACCGCAGTTCCCGCAGACTTCGTGGTAAACAACAGTATCAACACCTACGATGGTGCTAAATGGACAGCTTCACCGCAGATGCTGTGGAAAGACATGGAAACGCCTCACTACTTCCTTGGCATCTATCCTAACCGTGCCGTGACAGATTTCACAGCCGATGAGTATGCGCTCGACACTGAGAAGCAGGAAGCGTCAGACTTGTTGGTAGCAGTTAACACCGGCATCGAAGGAGCCGGCATTACGGCAACAGCCAATCCTGTGAGCCTGATGTTCAACCATGTGATGTCAAAACTCATTGTGAACCTCCAGTTCCGCAACCAATGGGCAACCACTCCGACAGTAGCATCCGTTACCGCTACGGCAAAGAATGCTGCCACAGTAAACTATGTGACTGCCACCGGCACTGTAGTGACTGCCACCGGTGAACAGAGCGACATCGTCCTCCCCGCTACTGCTGCCAACACCTGCTATACCTCGATAATGGTGCCGCAGAGCGATTTCCGAACTATCAACATCGTGATAGATGGCAAGACCTACACCTTTACCCATACCGAAGACATCGCGCTTGAGAGCGGCAAGTACACCACCGTCAACCTTATCGTTGGTCGCAACGAGATAACCCTCGGTTCGGTATCAATCAACAACTGGCTGGAAGGTTCAAGTATTAACGGAGGTGAAGCACAAACAGATAATCAATAACAACCCTTTAAAATATAGACTGAAAATGAACAAAGCATTACAACTTCTTATGGCTGCAGCCCTCGTGACCGGCTTTGCCGCCTGCTCGTCCGATGACGATATGTCCACAGCCAACAATTTTCCTCAAGATGGCGTTGTGCGCTTCAATGTGGGAGTGAACATTCCGCAGACACGTGCCTCACATTCAACTGATGGAAGCGATGTTGCTGAGTTTGGTATCTGCATTTACAACAAAGTCAGTTCAAAGTACACATACAACAACATCAGAGTGACCGGCAGCAATACCACCGCATGGACACCAACCCAACAGATGCTATGGCAAAACTCCACTCAGGCTGTTGACATTGTGGCTTATTCTCCTTATGTGTCAGGATATTATACCCCATCCTCCAAGAATTACCCTGTCTTGGTAGAGGCAACACAGACCAAAGAAGACTACACAAGCGACTTCCTTATCTGCAAGAAGTCGAACTTTGTGCCAGGAGATAAAGAAAATGGTTTGGAAGATGGAAAACTGTATCTTGCTTTCAAGCACGCCCTGAGTCAACTCACCATTACCGTAACACTCGGAACAGAGTTCAACGCTACGGAATTGCTAACTACAAATCCTATCACCGATTTGAAAGTCAACGGCACGTACATTGAAGGTACATGCGACTTTACCAAGCCATCAGACTTCGTAACTGCCACGACAACAGACTTCGCAACTGGCAGGCCAGCTTCACCGGTAGCCGTAGCACCGTTCGAACTTGGAAACTTCGAAGCTGCAACCGAGAAGACACCCAATGCAAAGGCAACCTACCGGTGTCTGCTGATACCTCAGAACATCGAGGAAGGAAAATTCAGCGTAAGCTTTAAGTTGAATGGAGTACCTTATATATGGACATCCGACAAAGCCGTAACTCTCGCGGAGAACACCGACTACACATTGGCTTTGACAGCTGGCAAGGAGATAGTAGTGGTAGGAGAAATGGTAGCCGAGCCATGGAAGACTGGTTCGACTTCCAATGTAGAGACAGAATAACAACCGTAATGACAACGACAATGAAGACAATGAAGACAATTAAATATATGGGCATGGCGCTGATTATGGCTGCACTTGCCTCTTGTAGCAGTGATGATGACTTCGGGACGAACTGGCAGAACGACCCTACTGCTGTGCGCGTGAGTGCTACCGTTGGCGGTGTGTTTACCCGCAGCAACCCGGTGGCAACAACAGAAGAAGACCTGAGGAATTTCAAAGAAAACGATGTAATAACCATTTCCACTGAAGGACAGAAATCGGTGGATTACAAATTTAATGGTTCAACTTGGGAGGCTGAAAAATCGGGGGAGTACCTCAAGTGGAGCAGCGAGCCTATGACGTTCACTGCCCGTTATCCAAAAGGAAGCGGAGATTTTATTGTACCAATCAATCAGTATGTTATTGATACAATAGCATCGGCTGACTATATGACTGCGACAAAATCTTATGATAAAATTCCCGATAACAGAAAGGTTAATTTTGACTTCGATCGTCAGATGGCTCGCGTGGTAATCACTATCGCCGGCTTTAACAATGAGTTTTCTGGTGAAGACAAAGTTTCCGAAATGTGGGTAACATCTAAAGAAAGAATTGCCAAAGACGGAAGCGCAGTTACTGCAACATCTGACATTATACCTTACTCGCAGGACCGCTACGGCGTGAAAGGCAGCATATACTACGCTCTTGTAGCACCGAACACAGCAACCAACTATGAATTCATCAAACTGAGAGTTAAGTCAAGAAGCGATTTAAAAGATCTCACAGTAAAGAACCCTGTACCATTAGAAGCAGGAAAGAGTTATAATTTCAACCTGACCATCGGTAAGGACGGAGTAAGTCTTGGCATGGTTTCGGTTGAAAATTGGGGCAACAAAGGCACTATCTCCGGTGGGGAAGCTGTAATAGATCCAATAGATTTATCCAATGAGAAGAACCTCATCATTGCTGACGACGGCTATTATGTCATCACCACCAATGGCAAAACCACCGAAAACAATATCACCATCAGCGGCAATGCCACCGTGCAGTTAAAGAATGCCATCATCAGTAGAAAGGGCTACGGTATCAATGTCAAGAAAGGCAGTCCGACGATTATCGTGTCCGGCACGGAGAACAGTGTTACTTCCACTCATTATACCGCCATCAATGTAAATAAAGGTGCTACACTCACCATTAAAGGCAAGAACGGAACAACAGATAAGCTGACAGCTATAGGAGGCAGCCAAGCATCTACTCCTGTAAGTTCCAGTACAGCAGGAGCAGGTATCGGCAGCGATGATGGTGGCAACATCGTTATTGAAAATGTAAGCATAGAGGCTACCGGTGGAACTGGCACTCAAGATGGCAACCCGACTTCGGGTGGTGCCGGCATCGGCAGTTCGTCAGCAGCATGTTGCGGTAACATAACAATCTCAAATGCCGTGATTACAGCTAGCGGTGGAAATGGAGCTCCAGGTATAGGAATGGGAGTCGGTGAGAGAGCTTCAGCCCCTACAATGGGGGAAATTCATATCAAATTCTCTACAATCACTGCTACAGGAGGTTATTTGGCATCTGCTATTGGATTCCCAAATACACAGTATTTTAATTCTAGAACGACCACCTTGACCGGAGGCATAATCCATATTGAAATGTCTGAAACCAGTGAGACTTTTCTTGGTAGGCTCACGTGTAATCTTGGCAATAGTAGTAATGTGACTATATATAAGATTGGCAAAGGAAGGACATCCGACAATATTTCTTATCAAGCCCCAGACGGCGGAGATTGGTGGGGGGAGCTGACGGAGCCGGCGCCGGAAGGTTACCCGGAAGGTTACAAACAATCAACTTCGAATCGAGATGGATTTGGTAAAGTTAGTCAATAAATAAGAATGATATAAAACTCTCCCAAGCCTGACGGGAGCTAAGTGTCAGGCTAGTTATAACAATCACTCGCCATGAGAAAGGAGTAGAACGTCGGTGAGCAAGACAGCGTGAGTCATATTCGGCAGTTATGCTGAAGGGCGTATCCCGAAAAGCCCTTATAAAACGAGTAGGGATAAAAAGTTTTAAATATGGCTGATAATGATAAAGCAGTATTGATTGGCTATGTTCTGATCGATCAATTGCAAGATAATGGCACTGAGGGTATTGTTGAATCCGGCAAGAATCTTAGACACTTAAATAATGGGACCTCTTCGTATGAGGCAAAATCCGGATGCGTTATAGTCGGTCGAAAACATTCTGGCGATGAGAATGGTTATACATACTACCTGACGGGCAAACCTAAGATCTTTGATGTGGATTTATGTAGTGAGGTAGAGGAAGTTGGTATTGCCGTTCTTGATAGACATACTACCGATAGTTTCAAACAGTCTAATCTCAATTTTACCTGTGAAGGTAACAATGTGATTGTTGGACGTGCTCATACGGGTGATGAAAATGGTTACACAACCTTTGTCTGTGCAGAACTGGCCGTTCAGAAAGTTAAGCCTACCGGTCAATATAACTATAGCATAGGAGTATTAGAACCGAAAGATCCTCATTTTTTTGAAGAATCAATAAAGATTGCAAAAGAAAGCAATGGAGAATGGGCATTGTCAAAACTGGGCGAATACTATCTTCCGATGGTAGCAATGTCACACAGTGGTGATGAAAATGGAACTTCCACTTACGGATTTAAGCTGTTTGGCATCTTTAGAGAGCCGATTTCAAAGGACTAACCTGCGGTATAGACTCACCAATGAAGGTAATCACACCCTATTATTGGTGAGTCTTTTTGCGTATTGTCAGTTTCTCTGCCATCTCCATAGCCCATAACTAAAAGCATTCGATAAAGAAGGCAAGCAAGGTAAGATGTATGAGTGGTGGGTGCAAAGGGACTACTTTTTTTGAATCCACCAAATTTTTTGGGGATAAATTTGCAGAAAATATTTAAGGTGGATAATAAATCTCCTTTCACGGAATGTGAAACGTGC
>USQD01000047.1 GCA_900556795.1 uncultured Prevotella sp.
ATTTTTGTGCTATCTTTGCAAGCAAATTAATAGAAGATATGGCAAAACAAATATTAGATTCATTAGACAGGCAGATTTTGAAGTTGATTTCTCAAGATGCCCGTATTCCATTTTTGGAAGTAGCACGCGCTTGCAATGTAAGCGGTGCAGCTATTCACCAGCGTGTAGCTAAACTATCAAACCTAGGCATTATCAAGGGTTCGCAGTTTATTATAGATCCGGAAAAGATTGGTTATGAAACCTGTGCTTATATGGGACTATACCTGAAGGAACCTGAGAAATTCGACCAAGTAGTAGAAGAACTCAAGAAGATTCCTGAGGTGGTAGAATGTCATTATACGACAGGTGGCTTTGATATGTTTATCAAGATTTATGCCATCAACAACCACCATCTCCTGGAAATCATACATGATAAGTTGCAGCCTCTGGGCTTGTCTCGAAGTGAGACTATCATCTCATTCAATGCGGCTATCAACCGTCAGCTTTCTATGGCTGATATCCAGAGATTTGATGATATTGTGGAGGAAGAAGCAACAGAAGAAGAATAGTTTTATTGCTTTCTATAGAGGGTGAGGAATGTGAACGATAAGTCGTTTTCATTCCTCATTTCCTTTTCTGCTACTTCCCATTCTTCTGGGTTGATGGCTGGAAAGAAAGTATCGGCATGTGACGGTTCCTGGTTTACAAGAGTGAGATAGAGTTTGTCTGCAAGTGGAAGAGCTTGGGAATAAATACTTTCTCCGCCAATGATAAAGTACTCTTTATCTATGATCGTATTATCTCTTTCTGCTTTATTTGTTTCAGCTTTATCTCTTCCGGCTTTATTTGTGACAGCAGTCAACGCTTCCTCCAAAGAAGCGTAAACCTCGCAGTTCGGCAGCTCTTTCCTGCTCTTGGAAACTACGATGTTACAGCGGTTGGGAAGAGCTCCGTTGGGAAGTGATTCATAGGTTTTTCTGCCCATGATGATGACATGTCCGGTAGTTAACTCACGAAAGCGAGTCATATCGGATTTGATATGATAGAGCAACCGGTTCTGATAGCCGATTGCTCTATTTGCTTTGGATATGCAGGCGATGATGCTGAGCATAATCTGATACTTATTAATTGTTGCTTATAAATCGTTGATTATTAATTGCTCTTCAGGAATATGAGTACTCTTGATCTTCCATTCTTGTGGGTAGAGATTGTTGGCACGGTTCCCGATGTTCTTTTCCCATCCCAAAGGCATTTGGCGGTAAGTAACCAGCACATAACCCTTGGGGGGTTCTGAAGGCAGATTCACTGCCTCCTTGCGAAGATAGCGGATGGCATCTTCGTAGGACAGTTCTACTTGCGGGAAAACCTCTTTATTGAGCTTCACGGAGAGGGCAAGACTCTGGTCGGGAATGATGTCTTTTCCCTTGCTCGTTCCCAGTTTGACACCGGCATGTATCACCTTCAGATTCTTGGCAGCCTCCTCGTAGATGGCTTTCCAACGGTTTGGAATGGCATAGAAGTTGTCATCTTCGGCTATCGTTTCATAGTCGGAACACTTCAGCCAGTCTGTTGGAATTTGCGGAGCCTTTCCCTTGTTTACTCTATTCTTTCCTTTATCCTTATTCTTGTCTTTCTTCTTCCTCTTATCTTCCTTCTCCATTTCCGGTTCTCCCTCTTTTCTGAGTACGGCAAGGAAGATGCCTTCGCCACGACTCTTGCCAGGGAGAAAACGGTATACTGGAATGCCGGCACCAACGAGATTGCCGGTGATATTCCAACTCTTATCAATGCCGCTTAAGGCAATTGGTTCTGCACCCAGTTCCTCGCAGATCCATGCAATGTTTTCTTCGTCTTCATGGGCATTGAAGGTACAGGTGGAGTAGATGAGGATACCGCCCGGTTTCAGGCAGTTCCAGATATCACTCACGATTTCGCGCTGCAGATGCCAGCAGTTGTCCACATTCTGCAGGCTCCATTCTTCAATGGCTCCATCGTCCTTACGGAACATGCCTTCGCCTGAGCAGGGCACATCGGTGAGGATGACGTCAAACTGGAGCTTCGACTTCCTGTAGTCGCGTGGATAATTGTTGGTGACAATCATGTCTGGATGACCGAACTTCTGAATGTTCTCCGCTAGAATCTGTGAGCGAGTGCGCATCGGTTCGTTGCTGAAGAGCAGACTTTCCTCAGGCAGCGCAGCACGCACGGCTGTGGATTTTCCGCCCGGAGCCGCACAGAGATCTAGCATCATCACGGGGGCGTGAACAAGTTGGCGAATCACCAGATCCACAAACATGGAAGAGGCTTCCTGCACGTAATACTTTCCGGCATGGAGCCAAGGGTCGAAGGTGAAGTTGGGACGTGATGAGAGATAGCGACCGGTAGAAGGACACCAGGGAATCGGTTCGCCCTCTACTTGCCGTTCTCCATCTTCGGGAGAATTCTCCATCCTTACATCTTCTCCCTCCTTGCACTTGAAAGGATTGAGACGGATGCTGGTTGGGGCTTCCTGTTCGGTAATGCCACGTTTCAGCTGCTGGAACAATTCATCGCCCATCAACTCTTGTGTATATTTGATGAAATCTTCAGGTAATGTCTTCATTTTTATGTGTATATTCTTTAATTTGTTTGCAAAAATAAGAAATTTTTCGTTTCTTTGCAACTAAATTGGCAACGGATGCGTCTAAGAGACAGAAAATTTAATAAATAACAAGGTAAAACAATAAAAATATTGATAGATATGAAGAAAGCGTTATTGACATTGGCGCTCATCATGAGCATCGGAGCTACACAGCTATCTTTGGCATCTTCTGCTCCCAAACACCGTTATCAACCTTCCACACAGCAGGTGGACAAGAAGACTGCTGCATCGGCTGATAAAACGGATGAAGGATTGGAGGCGTATTCTGATACGACCAGTACGGATACGGCTGATTATAATGTTTACGATGAAAGCAATGATAATGCCCGTGATTATCATTCCAAATACAGTCTGGGCAACTATGATGACCCGTTCGATTTCATCGGTTCGGTGTTTGGTGGCGGTGCGCTGTCTGTCATCATCATCTTTTGTGTAATCTTCGGCTTGTTGTTCGTCTTCGCTCCGTTGATTATCATATTTCTCATCGTCCGTTATCTGATGCGCAGACACAACGACCGGATGAAGCTGGCGGAGATGGCAATGGAGAAGGGCATCAATGTTCCGGAAAGCGACCGGCCGATAGACAAGCAGAGCGATGAGTATCTCGTGAAGCGGGGATTGAGAAATGCCTTCCTCGGAGCAGGCTTGTGCGCCATGTTCGCTTGGTGGGAAGCTGATTTCCTGGCAGGTATCGGAGCCCTGGTCTTCTTCTATGGATTGGGACAGACCCTGATAGGCTCGCTTCCTGCCATCAAGGACTGGTGGAAAAACCGTCATGGCAATCAGGGCACAGGATATAATGGTACTCCGGTGTAAGAATCAAACAACAATTATTAGTTAATATATAGGGTGGAAAAGTTATCCGATATTTCTCTCGTCACGAAGGTGGTGATGCTTCACGACCGCAAGTCGTTCGACCTGCTGGTCAAGAAGTATCAATCACCCATTCGTGGGTTCTTCCTACGGCAGACGCTGGGGGATGCGCAGCTGAGTGACGACTTGGCGCAGGATACCTTTGTGAAGGCTTATACCCATCTAGGAAGTTTCAAGGGTGCAGCCAACTTCTCCACTTGGCTTTATCGCATCGCCTATAATGTATGGTATGATTATACCCGTAGTCATAAGGAGACGCAAGACATCGATACGCCGGCAGTTTCCCGACAGAATGCGCAGGGAGGAAACAGCGGATTGAAGATGGATTTGATGAAAGCCTTACAGATATTGAGCGATAACGAACGGACATGCATCACGCTGCAGCTGATGGATGGACTCTCTATAGATAAGATTGCAGACGTGACGGGAATGGCACAAGGTACCATCAAGTCGCATCTCTCTCGTGGAAAACAGAAACTTGCAAGTTACTTAAAGCATAATGGTTATGACCGATAAGATAAATGATAAGATAAAGAGCAAGAATATTGAGCCGCTGAGCGCCTCAGACGAGCAGCTCTTGCAGGCATTCTTTGCGGATAATATGATGGCAGAGATTCCCGATGAAGGTTTCTCGGACAAGGTGATGCTGTCATTGCCGGCTCTTGAGCAGGAGAGGGCATTGGTCAAGCGTCGTAGACTGGAGCATTTGTGGACGGCAGTCTGTATGGCTATCGGAGTGATTGCTGCTGTAGTTTGCCAGGGCTGGGAACAGATTCTAGGCTTGTTCTATAACATGAAGATAGATTTCCTGCTTACTGGCTCCCGTGCTCTTACGTATGTGGCAGACTCTATTGATCGCTCGCAGAATCTCTTGATGGTGCTGGCTGGCATCTTCCTCCTCATCATGGTTTGGGGATATAATGAACTGGCGGATGTCAGGGAATAGGAATATAGATATGATTAGATATACGATATAGAATAAAAAACTCTTTTTATTAGCAGAATTAATTTCTAAAGCTAATAAAAAGAGTTTTTTATTGTTATGAAAGTTATGTTTAATACCTTTTGAATCTCTTTTCAATGTTTTTGAACAGAGATTTTCCTTAGGATAAAAATACTTTTTATTCCAAGGAAAATTCGAAATCGAAGCCGTTGTCATCGGATTCTTCCTCCTGTTTTGGTTTCGGTTTTGGAGGATTCTTCAGGTTGCCCTTCTCATCAAACATATTATATGTAGTGCGGAGTACGATGAACTCGGTGCGACGGTTCAGCTGGTTGCATATCTCCTGATGCTCTTTGTTCTGCTTCAGAATGAACTCCTGGGTGAGCTCTTCGCCCTCCTTGAGCCAAGGATATTTCTCGGTCAACTTCTTGCGTACTTTCTTAGGGCGCTCCTTGCCATATCCCACAGGGGTAAGGCGCTCCTTCTCGATGCCATGGGCTATCAGGTAATCTACTACCGACTGAGCACGGCGCTGAGACAGTCGCTTGTTGTATTCCGCATTTCCCTTGTAATCGCAATGGGCGCTCAGCTCGATGGTTACGTTAGGATTCTCCTTCAGTAATCCCACAAGTTCATCAAGTGCCTTGGTGCTGGCTGACGTCAAAGTGGCCTTGTCAAACTCATAGAAGATGTTGTCGATGAGTACGGGGGCAGTGATGGAAGCCAATGGGAACTGGAGTACATACTCCTTGCTCTCCTTAGCCGTATCTACTCTCAATTCCTCCTTATGATTGAGGAATCCCTTGCAGGAAGCCATTACAAGATAGTCTACCTTTGTATTGATTACCATGGAGAAGGAACCATCACTCTTCACTGGCAATTTCTTGAAGGTTCCGTCATTACCCACTACCATTACCTGGGCTGCTGGCAGTTCATAGCCGTCCATCTCGTAGACCCAACCCTTCATCGTGGTGACAATCTCCGGGTTCTCGAATGAATAGATGTGGTCATAGCCTCGTCCGTCCTTTCTGTTGGATGAGAAGAAACCACGGTTGTGTGGACCCTCGAATGTCATTCCGAAATCATCTGCTTCTGAATTGAGCGGATAGCCAGGATGCTCCAGCTTGTATTTGTGGGTTTTCTTGTCTGCTTTGGCAATGAAGATGTCGAGACCCCCCATGCCTACATGACCGTTGCTGCTGAAATAGAGGTCGCCATTAGGACGGAAGCTTGGAAACATCTCGTCGCCCGGTGTATTGATGGGCTCCCCCAGATTTTCTACACCGCCAAGACCGGCTGCCGTAAGACGGATACGCCAAATGTCAAGGCCGCCTACACCTCCCGGCATGTCTGATACGAAATAGAGCCATTCGCCATCGGGACTGATGGCTGGATGGGCATAGCTGCTCAGCGTATCTCTCGTTATTTGCAGTTGGGATGTCTTGCCCCAGGCTGCATCCGAGCGAGAGGAAGTTACTATCTGAGCATAGCGGGGAGAGGACGGGTCGGTAGTACACTGGGTAAGATACATTTCCCTGCCATCGGGAGTGAAGCAACAGGCTCCTTCGTCATAGGCGGTATTAAGTCCGCCGGTAATGGCTTCGGGTTTGCTCCATTTTCCCTTATCGTCTTTTTCTGATAAGAAGATGTCTCCGGCTTTGGTGCCGGTGATTCCACTGAGTTCGTCACCTTCTGCCTCATTTCGGGTAGAGGTGAAATAGAGCTGGTCGTATTCATCTCCCAAAAGCATAGGTGAATAGTCGTCTCTTCTTGAGTTGAATACGTCCATCTTCTTCACTTTATATCGGCTTCCTTTTTTCTTCCAGATGGGAGCCATTTGTGCCGACTTTAAGCCGTTTTTGGCAAGAACATTGTCGGGCATGGAATCCATGAGGATTCTGAATTCTTTTTCTGCCTGTTTGTATTCACCGTTTTTCAAGAGCATGCGGGCGTAAGCCAGGCGGTCGTCCAATGATGCCTGGTTGTAACGGATGGCATTGCGATAGGCGGCAATCGCCTTTGGTGTAGAATTGATCTTCTCGTAACAGCGAGCCATCTTCAAGGCAATCTTTCCTCGATTGTCTCTTTCCTTAGCTGGAGTTTTGGTATAAGCCTGCTTGAACTGGTCGGCAGCATCGTAGTATTCGCCCAGAGAAAGGAACTTCTCTCCCTTCTTCAGGTTCTTGTCAATGCCGCAGCTTATCAGAAGAAGGCAGCAGAGTGCTGTTATGATTTGATTTAATCTAATATACTTCATATAATTTAGAAATAGAAAACCCTAATTAAAAAAATAGGAAACCCTAATTATGATAATAACGAAAGGGATACGTAATTATTATAATTAGGGCTTTATTGTCTGCATATATTCCTGGAAAATTACATCTATATTCGGGAATTTACATCTGTGAGAATGGCTGGCGATATTGACAGCCTGATTTCCAGTTGCTGCAACCATAGGCGGTCTTACCCTTGATGATAACGCCCTTTCCGCAGAGCGGACATGGCTTGCCTACCATTGGGTCGGCTGGAGCCTGTGATGTTGAAGCAGGCTGTGCAGCATCTTGAGTCGCTGCATCCTTTTTCTTTGCTTCTGTTTTCTCGGCTTCTGTTTTCTTTGTTTCTGGCTTCTTTGCCGCCGTTTTTTTCTTTGCTGGCTTTTTCTTGAGGTCTTCTTCCGTCATGATGGTTACTCTTCGGCTGCTGTTATCCGATAATACATCGATGACAATCTTGTTGATTTGCTCTTTCAAGCCGTTGATAAATTCTGCAGGGTCGTAGGTCTTGTGCTCGATGTCTCGGAGTTTCTTTTCCCAGATACCTGTCAGCTCGCAACTCTTCAGAAGTTCTTCATGAATGGTGTCGATGAGTTCGATACCTGTAGGGGTTGCCATCAGGTTCTTGCGCTGGCGACGGATATAGTGGCGCTTGAAGAGGGTCTCGATGATGCCGGCACGGGATGATGGACGACCGATGCCGTTCTCCTTCAAAGCAGCACGAAGCTCCTCGTCTTCCACGAATTTACCCGCTGTCTCCATCGCACGGAGCAGGGTAGCCTCGGTGTAATACTTAGGTGGTGTGGTCCATTTCTCCGTCAGGGTAGGCTGATGGTCTCCCGATTCGCCTTTCACGAAGGATGGGAGGGTTCGCTCTTCTACCACTTCCTTCTTGGCACCGTTTCCGTTTCCAGCGCCTGCATTTCCGCCATCATTTCCGTTGGCGTTATCTGCATCGTCGTCATCGGCATTCTTCGCATCCTTGGCATAGACTACTCGCCAGCCTGGTTCGAGAATCTCCTTACCGCTCACCTTGAACTCTATCTTTTCCGGTTTTGGTCCGTCTTCGTTGATTACCTCGCCCAATACGGTGGTGGTAGAGAACTTACAATCCGGATAGAACACGCTGATGAATCGCTTGGCGATGAGATCATAGACATTCGCCTCCATATCGGTGAGTCCGGTTGGCGGTACACCGGTTGGGATGATGGCGTGGTGGTCGGTCACCTTGCTGTTATCGAAAACCTTCTTGCTCTTCGGCAACTTCTTGCCGGTGGCTGCGAGCTGCTGGATGAGCGGGAGGTATTTCTGCTGACTGGCTATTCTTGCCTGGCTCACACCATTCAGAATCTGCGGACATTTCGGATAGATATCGTCTGTGAGAAACTGGGTATCTACACGAGGATAAGTGGTATACTTCTTCTCGTAGAGACTCTGGATGAGTTTCAGCGTAATATCGGCAGAGTAGGCAAACTTCTTGTTGCAATCCACCTGCAGCGAGGTGAGGTCGTAGAGATGAGGGGGCGCCTCGTTTCCCTTCTTCTTGCTTACATCCGTAACCGTGAAGGGTTTGCCGGCGATGGTACTGAATGCTTTCTCACCCTCCTCCTTGCTGGTAAATTTGCCGCTGGTTGCCGTAAACTGGGTGTCGCGGTAGATGGTGGCGAGTACCCAGTAAGGTTCGGAAACGAAGTTGTCGATTTCCTTCTGGCGGTTTACAATCAGGGCAAGGGTAGGGGTCTGCACTCGACCGATGCTGAGCACCTGTTTGTTCTGACCATATTTCAATGTGTAAAGTCGGGTGGCGTTCATGCCGAGAATCCAGTCACCGATGGCACGGGAAAGTCCGGCAAGATAGAGCGACTGATATTCCCCCTGGTCTTTCAGTTTCAGAAATCCCTGCTTGATGGCTTCATCGGTCATGGATGAAATCCACAGTCTCTTGACGGGGCATTTTGCCTGCGCCTTCTGCATCACCCATCTCTGGATGAGTTCTCCTTCCTGACCGGCGTCACCGCAGTTGATGATGCTGTCGGCAGCCTGCATCAGTTTTTCGATGGTAGCAAACTGCTTCTTGATGCCTTCATCGTTGATGAGCTTGATGCCGAAGCGCTGTGGAATCATCGGCAACGCCGAAAGGCTCCAATGTTTCCACATTGGAGTATAATCATCTGGTTCCTTCAGCTCACAAAGATGGCCGAAAGTCCATGTTACTTGGTATCCATTACCTTCCATATATCCGTCGCGCGTCGTAGTAGCTCCGATAATTCGGGCAATGTCCTTAGCCACGCTAGGTTTCTCTGCTATACAAACTATCATTCTTTATTCTAATTTCTCTTTGCAAAGGTACAATAAAATAATGAGATAGCCATCATTTCGCCTTCTTTTTCTCATTGCCGGGAATAAATTATTCCGCAAAAAAGTCGCCCTGAAAGGGCAAAAGCTTTGAATACAAGAAGCTTTTGCCCTTTCAGGGCGACCTTGCTGATTGTTATCTAACCCAGGGCGCTGCCCTGGGCTAGGAGCTTCTGCCCTTTCAGGGCGTATTTTATAAATATCTGCGTAATCTGCGCAATCTGCGTGCGATTACTCGTACTCCTGCCAGCTCTTAATCTGCAACTGATCCTGGCTCAATGTGCAGAATGCCTCGATGAAGGCGGAAGCCAGACGGGCATTGGTGATCAGAGGAATGTTGTGGTCGATGGCGCCACGACGGATTCTGTAACCATTGGTCAACTCACGCTTGGTATGATTCTTAGGGATGTTGACGATGAGGTCGAACTTGTGGTCGGCAATCATCTGCATCACGTTAGGAAGATCCTTGTGGTCTTCATCAGGCCATCCTACGGCTGTAGCTTTCACGTTGTTGTCGTTGAGGAACTTCGCTGTACCGGCTGTAGCGTAGATGGTGTAACCATTCTTCACCAAAGCCTGTGCAGCGTCGAGCAGAGAAGCCTTCTCCTTGGCACCACCGCTTGAAAGCATGATGCCCTTGTCCTTTGAAGGAATCTTGTAGCCGGTGGCAATCAATGAGTTGAGCAATGCCTCCTCGAAAGTATCACCCATACAACCTACCTCACCGGTAGAACTCATATCTACACCCAAAACAGGGTCGGCGTTCTGCAAGCGGGCGAATGAGAACTGTGATGCCTTCACACCCATGCGGTCGATATCGAAGGCAGATTTGTCTGGCTTCTGGTATGGAGCATCGAGCATGATGCGGGTAGCAGTCTCGATGAAGTTGCGCTTCAATACCTTGCTCACGAATGGGAATGAGCGGGATGCACGGAGGTTACACTCGATCACCTTCACATCGCGACCCTTAGCCAAGTACTGGATATTGAAAGGACCCGAGATGTTGAGCTCCTTGGCGATGGCACGTGAAATCTTCTTGATCTGACGGGCTGTAGCGAAGGAAATCTGCTGAGCTGGGAAGGTCATGGTAGCGTCACCAGAGTGAACACCTGCATACTCTACGTGCTCTGAAATACCATACTCAACAATCTCACCGTTCTGGGCAACACCGTCGAACTCAATCTCGTTGGTCTCTGTCATGAACTGAGAGATAACCACTGGGTACTCCTTAGAAACCTCAGAAGCTGCCTCCAGGAAGCGACGCAGCTCATCATCATCGTGGCAAACGTTCATGGCTGCACCGGAAAGAACGTAAGATGGACGAACGAGAACAGGATAGCCTACCTCGTCGATGAACTTCTGAACATCCTCCATAGAGGTGAGGGCGCTCCACTTAGGCTGGTCGATGCCCAGCTTATCGAGCATGGCAGAGAACTTACCGCGGTTCTCGGCACGGTCGATGTTGACAGGAGATGTACCCAGAATTGGCACAGACTGGCGATGAAGCTTCATAGCCAGGTTGTTTGGAATCTGACCACCTACGGAAACAATCACACCACGTGGTGACTCCAGGTCGATGACATCGAGTACACGCTCGAATGAAAGTTCATCGAAGTAGAGACGGTCGCACAT
>USQD01000048.1 GCA_900556795.1 uncultured Prevotella sp.
ATGCTATATTGTACTTTATCTTGCGGAATCTGAAAATATTTATTATTTTTGCACAATATGTACAATATATATATATGAAACTTAACAAAATCCGACATGCGGTGAAATCATCCTGGCATCGTCAGATGACGAATTGTGTCTTTGTGAAATGTATAAGAGAGTATTAACAAATGGAACAAAAAGAAAATAAACAAAAAACTCAAGCTGCTGAGGAGCAGGTATCCTGCCCACCTCAGCAGCCAGTGGAACCACATCCCTTCATTTCTGTCATACCGCTGGCAGTACTTATCACCCTCATCGTCATGGTTGTCAAACTCTTCCCTGATGATGCCCTGGCGGGTGCCTCTCAGGTGGCCCTCATGATAGCCACAGCCGTTTGTGTAGCACTCGGTATGGGTATCTATAGGATGAAATGGAATATCTTCGAGGAGATGATCAAAAAGACCGTGGGCGATGCCGGAGTATCTATTCTGATTCTGCTGCTCATCGGAATGATGTCAGCTACCTGGATGATCAGTGGCGTGGTTCCCACATTAATATATTATGGTGTACAGATCATGTCGCCGACCTTTTTCCTACCCTGCGCCTGCATCATCTCCAGCATCATTTCCGTGATGACGGGAACCTCATGGACCACCATTGCCACCATCGGTATTGCTCTGATGGGAATCGGTGAAGCCTTGGGAATACCAGCCCCCTACACCGCTGAAGCCATCATCTCGGGAGCCTATTTCGGTGATAAGCTCTCACCTATGAGCGATACCACCGTCCTGGCTTCAAGCATAGCCGGTGCCGATCTCTTCTCGCATATCCGCTATATGCTCTACACCACCATACCAAGCATCCTGCTCTCGCTGGTGCTCTATCTCATCATCGGACTCTGCTATGATTCCAAACCTGTGGATATCAGCCAGTATCTTACCGGTCTGAGTCATGGTTTCAATATCTCCCTACTTACGATGCTCGTTCCGGCTTTTACAGGATGGCTCATCTACCGCAAGACCCCCTCTCTCATCACGCTTCTTCTTTCAGCTCTTTCTGCATGTATCTGTGCCCTCATCCTCCAGCCGGAAGTACTGGTAAAGATTGCTGGCGAAGACAACATCACTGCCAAGAGCCTCTTTGAGGGAATCATGACTACCTGCTATACCCACACTCAGGTAGATTGCGACATGGAGAACATCAATGAACTTGTGGCAACCCGCGGCATGGCAGGCATGCTCAACACCATCTGGCTCATTCTCTGTGCCATGTGTTTCGGTTCATGTATGGTAGCCAGCGGCATGCTTCACGCTATCACCCACGTGCTTCTGAAAAGCATCCACAGCACCATATCACTTGTCTGCAGTACCGTGACATCGGGTGTATTGCTCAATCTCGTTATGGGCGACCAGTTTCTGAGCATCATCATGAATGCATCTATCTACAAGGATGAATATGCAGAACGAGGCTACCGTCCGGAACTCTTGAGCCGAAGTACAGAGGATAGTGCTACCGTAACGAGCGTACTGGTTCCATGGACAGCCTGCGGTATGACGCAGAGTACGGTTCTCGGCATCCCGACACTGGTGTATCTCCCATTCTGCTTCTTCAACATCATCAGTCCATTGATGAGTTGTATGGTAGCTATTCTGGGCTTCGTACCCAAGCCCCAACCCAAGGAGGACAAAGCATCTGCAGCGGAAGAGTCTGATATCCATTAAATATATAGGAAATTAACAGATATAGTAGATACTATAATGAAGCTATCCACCCATTTGTAATAGGCATCCACCTCCTTCGTTGAAAATGCCAAAGAAAAGAACAACTTTCTTCATTTCAAGACACAAAAGAGCCATTCTATATCAGGATTTTAAATGATACAAAACACATTATGCAGATTGCATTATGTAATCTGCATAATGCAATCTGCATAATTCATATACGAAATCGTATTATTTCACGATTATCTCATCAACAAACAGCCAGCCGCCAAAGCTGCTTGGCTTTGCCTGAACACGGATGTAGCGGGCTGTCTTGCTGCCCTTCCAGGTTAGCGTCTTGAAATTCAGAATCGGCTCCTTGCTCGACTCATACTTCTTGTCGAATACCTGGGTGAAGTTCTTACCATCCTCACTTACAGATACGGTATATTGAGAAGGATAGAAAATCTCAGGACCGCTGCTCTGCATGAAGTCGGTACCTACACTGCTGATCTTGGTAGATTTGCCGAGGTCGATGGTCACATCGAAGCAATCCTTGCCGATAAAGCCCTGCCAGCGACCGTCGCCATGAGCCCATCCGCCCATATTACCATCCACCAGCGTCTGTTCACCAGCTGCCGGATAGTAGCGGTTGTAAGCATGGTTATAGGTAACCTTGGCACCCACAGCCTTATGCTGCACCGGCTTCATCTTCTCCTTGCGCTCACCAATCTCCTTCTTCAGATTGAATGGATTCACGCCCTCAGCCTTCAGATGTTCCACCTGTGCCAGGGCACGGGTCTTGAACTCAGGATAGTTCTTGGTCTTGGTTCCGTTCCAGCCAATCTCAGCCAGAGCCAAGGCACGAGGATAAAGCATATACTCGGCATACTCTGGAGTAGGAATATGCTCGGTCCAGAGATTCGCCTGAACACCCGTAATCATATTGCGCTCTGCCTCTGGAAGATCGCTTCCCGGCACGTAGCTGTACACCTTCTCGGTAGGAATGAAACCGCCATTTGCCACTGGCTGGGTACCCGGCGCATCCTGATACATATCGAAGTAGCAGTAAGCTCCCGGCGACATCACCACATCATAGCCATGCTTGATCGCCTCGTGTGCCAGTTCGGTGCCACGCCAAACCATCACGGTGGTATTCTTGGAGAGATTTCCGGCTATCACCTCGTCCCAACCCACGAGCTGTCTGCCATGCTCGTTCAAGAACTTGCCCATGTGGGAAATGAGATGAGCCTGCAATCCATCCACATGGTCGATGCCCAGCTCCTTCATCTTCTTCTGGCAGAGTGCACAACTGCCCCATGACTTCTTCGCAGCCTCATCGCCACCCACATGGATGTAATGAGAAGGGAAGATATCCATCACCTCTTTCAAGACATTCTCCAGAAAATCGTAGGTACCGATGTTGCCCGGACAGAAATCTGCCTGCTTGTAAGGCTCATGGGTACAAGATAACTCTGGATAGGCGGTAAGCACTTCCTCAGAATGACCCGGCATCTCGATTTCCGGAACGATGGTGATGCCACGCTCGGCAGCATATTTCACCAGGTCGCGGAGTTCATCCTGGGTATAGTAACCACCCTCGGCACCCTCGCTGCCCTGCTCCAGATACTTGTTGCCATTGGCATTCCAGTCTTTCCACAACTTACCCGAACGCCAGGCTGCAAAGTTGTTGAGTCTAGGATAACGCTTGATTTCAATGCGCCATCCTGCAGCATCAGTCAGATGAATATGGAGACGGTTGAACTTATATTCCGACATCACATCAATCTGCTTCTTGAGGAAGGAAATAGGGAAGAAATGACGGGAAACATCGAGCATCAATCCACGCCACTTGTAGGCAGGAGCATCCACGATGTCGCAGCATGCGATGCCCTTCTTGGTAGTAAGCTGCTCCATGGTCTGCCAGGCACGGAGGAAACCTTCGCTGCTGGCGGCACTGATTTCAATGGCATCAGATGCCACATGAAGCCGGTATGCCTCTGGCGAAGAGGCATTGGCGAGCTTGGTAAACTTCACCACTCGCTTGGCTGCATCATTCACCTTGACATTCCATGCCTTGGTATAGATATTCTCGGCATCAGCGCCTACCTGGTTTTCTACTTTCACACCGTCGCTGGTGTTGAATACGCCCTTGCCCATCGTAACCTGCTGTGGTTTCGGCAACAGATTCTGAGCCTGAAGGGACGAGGTTAGTAAGAGTGCCCCGAAAAGGGACAATAGATAGTTGGATTTTTTAGTCATACGGTTTATCTATAAAAAATTAATATCAGTCCGCTAAGCTATCGACCTATTGTCTCTAACTTAGCGTACTATTTTAAAACTTATCGTTCTACTTTCTCGATAATTTTCATTCCCTCTTCCACAGCCTGCATGTTCAATGGAATCAGGTTATGATGGCGCTCTGGCAACGACTTGAAGAGTGCCTTGTTCAAACCGTCGGTGCTCACCACAGGGCAAACCTTCAGCAGTCCACCCAATACAATCATATTGAACACCTTTGAATTCTTCATCTCGGCAGCCTTGTCCATCGCATCGATGCGATAGATGGTAATGTCCTTGCGCTGTGGAGGATTCATCACGCCATAACCGTCGTAAATCAGGATACCACCTGGCTTAATCTTTGGCTCAAACTTATCGAGCGATGGCTGGTTGAGCACGATGGCTACATCATAATGGCTTAGGATAGGCGAAGAGATGCGGCTGTCGCTCACGATGACCGTCACGTTGGCTGTACCGCCACGCTGCTCTGGTCCGTAAGCAGGCATCCAAGTTACCTCCTTGTCTTCCATCAGTCCAGAATAGGCCAGGATCTTTCCCATCGAAAGGACGCCCTGACCACCAAAACCGGATATAATGATTTCTGTCTTCATTGTTCTTACAAATTTGTTGTATCCTTCAAGTCACCCTTAGGATACTGCTTAAACATGTTCTCTTCCATCCACTTGTTTGCCTCAACAGGTGAGAGCTTCCAACCGCTGTTGCAGGTAGAAACGATCTCTACCAAGCTAGAACCCTTGCCCTGCATACTTGCCTCGAACGCCTTGCGGATTGCCTTCTTTGCCTTCTTGATGCTTGCCACGGTCTCCACACTCTGGCGGGTTACGTAGCAGGTACCCTGCAGATGGCTGGCAAGTTCGGTGATGTTCAGTGGATAACCATGAAGATCTGCCTCTCGTCCGTAAGGACAGGTAGCGGTTTTCTGCCCCAACAGGGTGGTTGGAGCCATCTGACCACCGGTCATACCATAGATGGCATTGTTGATGAAGATGATGGCAATGTGCTCGCCACGGTTCAGGGCGTGGATGGCCTCGCAGGTACCGATGCACGCCAGGTCGCCATCACCCTGATAGGTGAAGACGAGACGGTCTGGCCACAGACGCTTGATACCCGTAGCCACAGCTGGAGCACGACCATGCGCAGCTTCCTGCCAGTCGATATCCAAATAGCGGTAAGCGAATACGGCACATCCCACCGGACAAACGCCCACCGTCTTATCCTCCATGCCCATCTCCTCGATGACCTCGGCAACGAGCTTATGAACTACGCCATGCGAACAGCCCGGACAATAGTGCATCGGGGTATCGTTCATCAGCGTAGGCTTCTTATATACCAGATTCTCTGGTGAAATTATATCATTCATTTTATTAACTTCTTTAATGCTTCAACGATTTCCTCTGGCTCCGGTACGATACCGCCCAGACGGCCAAAGTGCTCAACAGGAGTCTGTCCATTCACAGCCAGGCGCACATCCTGAACCATCTGACCCGCATTGACCTCGGCAACCAGAATACCCTTCTTGGTCTTGGCGAGTTCATGAATCTCCTTTTCAGGGAAAGGCCAGAGGGTGATAGGACGGAACAGTCCCACCTTGATGCCCTGCTCTCGTGCACTCTCGATACTCTTCTCGGCGATGCGTGCCGCACTTCCGAAGGCAACGATGACATAGTCAGCATCCTCCATCTGCTCCATCTCATATCGAACCTCCGTTTCACGAATCTTCTGATATTTCTCCTGAAGGGCAATATTGCGCTGCTCCATCACCTCTGGCTTGAGTTCCAGAGAGGTCATGATGTTGACAGGGCGACTCTTAGGACGACCGATGGTAGCCCAAGGACACTCCTTCGCAATCTCCTCCTCGGTACGGCGAGGTTTCATAGGTGGCAGCACCACCTTCTCCATCATCTGTCCGATAACGCCATCGCTCAGAATCATCGCCGGGTTACGGTACTTGAAGGCAAGAGTGAAGGCAAGATCTACAAAGTCTGCCATCTCCTGAACAGAAGCAGGAGCCAGCACGATGACATTATAGTCACCGTTACCACCGCCACGGGTAGCCTGGAAATAATCACTCTGTGAAGGCTGGATGGTACCCAGTCCCGGACCGCCACGCTGCACGTTGACGATAACACCCGGAATCTCAGCGCCTGCCATGTAAGAGATACCCTCCTGCATCAAGGCCACACCCGGACTTGAGGAAGTGGTAATCACACGTTTGCCGGCACCGGCACCACCATAAACCATATTGATAGCCGCCACCTCACTCTCAGCCTGCAGAACCACCATGCCTGATGTTTCCCAAGGTTTGAGCAGAGCCAGCGTCTCTATAATCTCACTTTGAGGAGTGATAGGATAGCCGAAGAAGCCATCCGCACCACATCTGATGCAGGCATGAGCTATCGCCTCATTGCCTTTCATTAATGTTACTTCTTGATTTGCCATTGATTAATCCTCCTTTTTACGATAAACTGTGATGCAGCCGTCTGGGCAGACGATGGCGCACGATGTACAGCCAACGCAAGCTTCAGGCACTGCCGCCTCTACATAGCGATAACCATGCACATTGACCTTCTTCTCTGCCAATGCGATGACATGATGAGGACAAGCCTCCACGCAGAGCGAGCATCCTTTGCAACGCTTGGTATCGACTACAATAGCCCCTTTAATCTTACTCATATTCTAATTTTTTTCTAATTATCTTTACTCATAGAGTAATCAAACTGCCGCTGTCCACATGTCGGTTGTTATGGATTGTAGTAGTCTTTGCAATAGAAGTTCATGATATCATCCAGCATTTCCTTTGCCGCTACAGCCGGACTCTCCGGGTCCAGCGCTATTGCCTCCATATAGGAGTCAAGAGCACGTTTAAAGTCACCTTGCTTCCGCCAGGCGTTACCTTGCTGATAATATTCTTCTGCTGTCATTTTACTCTGTACTATTTTTAGTTTTGCTCTGCGAAAGTACGAAAATTATGCTAAGAAAAAGAATAAAAGCCTAAGTTTTAAACTATATTAATGTTGTTTTTCTAAAAAATGCGCACACTATATTTCAAGTGTGCAATTTTTCGAGAACGATGTGCGTTATTTCTAATATTATATCCTATTAAAACATAATTCGCCATTTACCGCAGTTTCTTACGGTAAATGACGAATAATACGATACCCCGCAAAACGAGGTAGAGAATAAAGGCGAGCCACAGGGCATGATTGCCCAGCAGAGGATGCAGACCGAAGTACATTCCGAAGAACGAAGCTGAGGCAATGGCTGTAGAACAGAGCATAGACTTCGACTGGGTGATGCCGATGAAGATGCCGTCAAAGACAAACGCCGACATGCCTGCCAAAGGAATGAGTACTGCCCACCCCAGATATTCGCCCGATGCTGCAACTACCCGCTCATCGCTGGTCAGTAAACCCAGGAAGTTCTCGCCACCTATTATATATAATAAGGTGAAACCGATGGCTACAACCACCCCGAACCCCATCGACCGCCTGACCACTTCCCGGAATGCCACCCTGTTTCCGGCTCCATAATACTTGCCGCTCAATGCCTCGGCAGCATACGCAAAGCCATCCATGAAATAGGAGAAGATGGTAAAGAGCGTCATCAGCAGCGTGTTGACTGCCAGTACCAAGGTACTTTCCCTGGATCCTGCTGCCGTAAAGAAGAGGTTCACCGCCACCAGACATAAGGTACGGAGAAAGATATCCCGGTTCAGCGAAAAGAATCGTTTCAGCGGTTCTGCTGCAAAGAGTTCCTTGCGACAATCATACTTGCTTAACCGCTGATAGTTAATGCGATAGAGCACACAAGCCATCAGAAATCCCCACCATTGGGCGATGACCGTACCGAGTGCCACGCCCTCCACCGTCATTCGGCAACCGAAGACAAGCACCAGAGAGGCTACGATGTTCACCACATTCTGCGTCAGCGACACCACCATCGGGATACGGGTATTCTGCATACCGATAAACCAGCCGGTAAATCCATAGAGTCCGAGCACGGCGGGAGCTCCCCAGATGCAGACATAACAGTATCTGCGAGCCAGTTCCACCACATCCGCTTCCGGCAACATCGCCCACAGTCCGCAGCCGATAATCCATCTCTGAAGGATAAAGAACAGAAGTCCTATCCCCACGCCGATGCTCAGAGATCTGATCAGAAGCCTCAGCACCTCAGCAAAGTCTCTCCTGCCCAAAGCCTGCGAAGTCATTCCGCTGGTTCCCATCCTCAGGAATCCGAAGAGCCAGTAGATGACATTGAAGAGCATAGAGCCCACGGCGATGGCTCCGATATAAGCCGCATCACCGATATGCCCCACGATGGCAACATCCACCAAACCTAAAAGCGGTACCGTGATATTGGAAATAATCGACGGTACCGCTAATTGTAATATTCGCGAATTCATTAAATCTTAAATTTCGCAGCCTGCTCCTCAATATAGGCAGCATCGCTGAAGTAGTCGATGCGCATAGCCTTGCGAACCTCGTCCATGGTCTGGGCTGCAAACTCGCGGGCATCCTCACTACCCTTCTTCAGGATATTGAATACTTCAGGAATATCCTGCTCAAACTCATGACGGCGGGCACGGATAGGGTCGAGCATCTTGTTGATGACGCTGTTCAGGAACTTCTTGCAGGTACCATCACCGATGCCACCCTTCACATACTGCTCCTTCAACTCGTCAAGACTCTTGAACTCAGGCCAGAACTCAGCGAAGTCCTCTGGAGTAGAGAAAGCCTCCAGATAAGTAAATACGGCATTACCCTCCAGGTGTCCTGGCTCTTCCATGCTCATACGTGGTTCACCGTTAGACATCTTCTTCACCTTCTTCCAGACGGTCTTCTCGTCATCGCTCATGTAGATGCAGTTGCCGAGACTCTTGCTCATCTTCTCCTTACCATCAGTTCCAGGAAGGCGACGGCAGCAGGCAATCTCTGGAAGCAGGATTTCTGGCTCTACCAATACAGGCGCATAAATCTGGTTAAAACGGCGAACCAACTCGCGGGTTACCTCCAACATTGGCTCCTGGTCCTCACCGGCAGGCACGGTTGTTGCCTTGAAAGCGGTAATGTCGGCAGCCTGGCTCACTGGATAGCAGAAGAAACCGAGAGGAATGTTTGCCTCGAAGTTACGCATCTTGATCTCTGTCTTTACGGTTGGGTTACGCTGAACGCGAGATACAGAGATGAGGTTCATCAGGTAGGTAGTCAACTCAGCCAACTCAGGAATCATACTCTGGATATAGAGTGTACACTTCTGTGGGTCGAGACCCGCAGAGAGATAATCGAGTGCTACCTCTGTAATGTTCTGGCGGATTTTCTCAGGATTGTCGGCATTGTCTGTCAAAGCCTGAACGTCTGCCATGAATACGAACATTCTGTCAAAGTCACCAGCATTCTGAAGCTGTACTCGGCGCTGCAGAGAGCCGATGTAGTGACCCAGGTGAAGTTTGCCTGTAGGACGGTCGCCCGTCAATATAATCTTTCCCATTTTCTTGCAATTTATTATTAATTTTGTGCAAAGGTACAACAAAATATCGAGAAAATACCAAAAATACTGAAAAATTAAGCCATATCCCCTATTTGGTGATGGCATCAATCAGGATATCATTGGTCTGGTCTATCTGGTCCGCATTGATACTCTTGAGATAAATTTGTGTTGTTTTTTCCGAATTATGTCCCATACTGTCACTGATTACACTCACGGGCACATTCTTCTCCTTGGCGTTGGTAGCCCACGAGTGTCGGGCAACATACATGGTCAGTGTGATGTCGATATCTATCAGTTTGGATAGTTTTTTCAGGGTTTTGTTGATCAGACATTGCTGGTAATGCCGCTGTTGCTGTAGACTTTTTTCTGCATGGTTGTCCAGGATGCCCAGCAGATGTTTTCCGTCGAGTGAGGGATAACGGTCCACGATGTCCTGCATGCTCTGTCGCCAGGCTATCTTCAGTTCCTGCCCCGTCTTTCTCCTTTTATAAATAAGGTATCCGTTGCGGATATTCGACTTTTCCAGACAGGCTATATCCACGAACGACATCCCCCTTGTATAGTAGCTAAACAGGAATAAATCTCTGGCTAGCTGACGGTTATAAGTTTCCAGTTTCAGTTGTGCCAGTTGTCGGATAGCCTTTTGCGAAATGGCACGTTTGCTTGTTTTTGTAGTCCGTGTAAAGGCAGTAGCAAAGGGTTTTCGGTCAGGGATTTTCAGTTCTTTCACGGCACAGTTATAGATAGCGCGTAGTCGTCTCATATAGAAGGAGATGGTATTCAGAGTCAGTCCCTGATGTTTCAGATAGCTTTCGTAAGCCCTCACCACCAGTTCATCGAGTTCGTACAGCAGAATATCCTGTTGTTTTCTGAATTTCATAAAGCTTTTCATGGTACACCGGTTGATATCAGCCGTACGATATTGATTGTTATCCTCAAGTCTCTGTCTTATTTTTTCAGCATATTCACACAAGGTTACATTTCTTTTTCGGTTTATTATCTCCTGTTTTTCCATGTCATCCTGTGTCTTTGTTATCACAGAGTATCCGTATTGTCCTGCCTTACTATGAAATCTGATGATAATCTCATCATCTTTTTTCATCTCAAAATCGTCTGGTAATTCTATTCTAAGTGTCATATTCTTGCGTTTTTTTGAATGAAAAAACAAAATTACGTCAAAAATGCGAGAAATGAGAAAGTTTAGGGGTAAA
>USQD01000049.1 GCA_900556795.1 uncultured Prevotella sp.
ACAAGTATTTGATAGTGATTGTGGTGGGCGTATTGGTGGTTGGCGTTATCGACGACAATAGTATCCGTCAGCATATCCGTTATCAGATACAGATAGCGGGTCTGCGTTCTGAAATCGATAAATATAATGCTCAGTTGGAGAAGGATACTCGTCTGCTGAAGGAAATGCGCAAGGGACCTCAGGTTTTTGGCAAGATAGCCCGTGAACGATATTTCATGAAGGCAGACAACGAGGATATCTTTGTACTCAGCTCTGATATTCCAGATGAGCCAGAGGAAGAAGATAATCTGGAAAATGCAAAATGATGTGTTTTCTTACATTAATTATAATAGGGGGACTTTAAAAATATTAGGGGAATCTGTATAGGAGACTTTCATCATGGAAACTTCCCCATAACAGAAAACTTTTTAAATAAGAAACAGAAGATAAAAGATAAATGAAACAATTAAGTAAATTTCAGACTGCTTTATTTTTATTAGGTGGCGTGCTGATGGTTATTGGTGCTGCCAGCTTTGCATTTGGCTTTGTAAATAAACAAATCGTGCTTTATACCTGCTGGCTGTTCCTGGTGGGTAATGTTCTTTTCAGCGTGGTGCAGGCAATGCAGATATACGAAGGTCCATCGCTCGTCATCCACCGACTGAAGCGAATGCAGTATATCGCTGATATCTTTTTCGTACTCTCGGGCATCTCGATGGTAGATACCGTGTATGCTTTTGCCCGTCACTGGTTTGCCAACTACGAAACCTATATCACCTATTTCTATAATAAATGGGTGGTGTTCCTGCTTATTGCAGCTTTGTTGGAACTCTATACAACGCATCGAATTTCTTATGAGTTGAAGAAGGAAGATGCAGGTAAGGGAGCTTCGGAATAAGGAAAAATGAATGGCAAATATGCAAATAAAACATAAATACTGATAATATTCAATTAAATAGCATAAATTTATTTCCTTAGTTCGATTTTAGATTGTACTTTTGTTCACCAAAAGTGATATACAAAGCTTATGAATAAGATATTTTTAGCAATCATTGCCTTGTTGGCGCTTGCATCATGTGCCAATACTTACGAAATCAAGGGTACTTCCAACGTGAGCACTCTTGACGGACGTATGTTGTACCTGAAAATCTTGAAAGACAACAATTTCAAAAGCATCGATTCATGTGATGTGTTGCATGGACAATTTCATTTCCAGGGTAATCTGGATTCGGTAAAGATGGGTAACATCTTTATGGATGATGAGCCTGTATTGCCACTCGTCTTGGAATGTGGTGACATTAATGTGAAGCTGGATGATGCACAGCAGATTGTAAGTGGCACTCCACTCAATGATAAGCTATTCGGATTTTTTAAAAAATACCAGCAGTTGCAGAATCAGCAAAGAGAACTGGTTCACAAGCACGACCAAGCCATCATGGATGGTAGCGATATGAATGTGGTAACGCAAAAACTCAATGCCGAGGCAATACGGCTCTCGGAGCAGGAAGATAAGCTGATTACAAGTTTCGTGACGGAAAACTTTGATAATGTTCTTGGAGCAGGCGTTTTCTTCCTTGTTACCATGGGCAATCAATACCCGATGCTCTCTCCTTGGATTGAGGATATCATGAGCAAGGCTACCGATCGGTTCAAGAACGATCCTTATGTAAAGGATTACTATAAGAAAGCTCAGGAGAATCAAGCTATCATGAACGGTACTCACGAAATGTCGCCTTCACAGGCTACTTCTGAGATGAACCAGCAGCTGGAGGCTCCACAGGTGAACCCTGACGCTGCACCAGCTCCAACTCCTAATGAGTTAGCAACACCAACTATTCCAGAAAAAACAGAAAAGTAATGAAGATATTAATAGAAAACGGTACCATAGTCAATGAGGGACGCTCTTTTCAGGGCGGTCTCATTGTTGATGGTGACGTTATTGCAGAGATATTTGAAGGAAAGGCACCCCGTGGCACCTACGAACATGTAGTGGATGCTTCGGGGTGTTTTGTTTTGCCAGGAGTCATAGATGATCATGTTCATTTCCGTGAGCCTGGACTGACACGTAAGGCTGACATCGAGAGCGAATCGAAGGCCGCGGCATACGGTGGCGTGACCTCTTATCTCGAGATGCCGAACACGGTCCCGCAGACTACAGCCCTGCAGGTGTGGGCTGATAAGCGCCAGCTGGGAGCCGAGAAAAGCCATGTTAACTATAGCTTCTTCTATGGAGCTACCAATGACAACGTGGAGACTTTCAGTGAGCTGGATTGTCATCATGTGCCTGGTATCAAACTCTTTATGGGTTCCAGTACCGGAAATATGCTCGTAGATAAATACGACTCGCTGGTAAGTATATTCCAGAAGGCTAAGGAACTGGGCTTGCCCGTGATGACCCATTGCGAGGATACGGATATCATCAATCGCAATATGGCTGAGGCCAAGGCTAAATATGGTGATGATCCGGCTGTAGAACATCATCCGGAGATACGTAGTGAGGAGGCTTGCTACCAGAGTACGGCATTGGCTGTAAAACTGGCAAAAGAAAGTGGGGCGCATCTCCATGTGGCTCATCTCACAACGGCAAAGGAACTGGAACTGCTTCAGCCTGAGGAGCATATAACAGGAGAGGCATGTGTGGCTCATCTCTACTTCTGTGATGCTGATTATGCCAGTAAGGGAACACTCATCAAGTGCAATCCGGCTATCAAGACCGCTCAGGACCGTGCTGCATTGCGACTTGCATTGAATGATGGAAAGATAGCTACTATTGGTACTGATCATGCACCTCATGAATGGAAGGATAAGCAGGGCGGCTGTGCCAAGGCGGCTTCGGGAATGCCGATGGTTCAGTTCTCACTGGTTACCATGTTGGAACTCGTAGATGAAGGTGTGCTCAGTATAGAGCGTCTGGTAGAATTGATGGCGCATCAGCCTGCCCAGCTCTTCGAAATCGAGGGACGTGGTTTCTTGCGCAAGGGATATAAGGCTGATATTGCCATTGTACGTCCTCATAGTCCATGGACTGTTACCAAGGATGAAATTCAGAGCAAGTGTAAATGGAGTCCGATGGAAGGCCATGAATACCAGTGGCGGGTAGAACAGACAATCTGTAACGGACACCTTATATATAATAAAGGTGTGTTTGATGAAAATAGCCGTGGCGAAGAACTTACATTCAGATTGTAGATGAAAAAGGTTAGCTATGATATTTCTGAAGTAGCACCGTATATCAACTGGCTGTATTTCTATCATGCCTGGGGATTGAGCGGAAAGAAAGAAGAGGTAAAACTGAAAATGCGTCAGGAGGCTGAGAAAATGCTCTCCTCGTGGGAGGGTAAATATCATACTCACGCACTTCTCAGAATCATGGATGCCTATAGCAAGGGAGATGACATCATTGTTGAGACTGAGAATCAAGACCTGTTGAATGGCTGTGCCAATACAGAAATGAGACAGGTTCGTTTACCGATGCTCCGACAGCAGCATCCATCTGTCCCTGGAGCTCCCAATTTCTGCCTGGCAGATTTTATCCGTCCTAGGAGTCTGAAGGTTTCAGGTGTCGAAAAAAAATCGGAAAAAATGCAGCTACAAGACATCGCAAGCAGGTTAGGCGTGTTCTGCTGTACGGTAGATGCTTCTATCTTAGATGCTTATCGCAATCATGAATATCTGGGAATGATGGCACAGTTGCTTTGCGACCGGTTGGCTGAGGCTACGGCAGAACTGTTGCATGAACAGACACGCAAGACTTATTGGGGCTATGCACCCGATGAGCATCTGACTCCTCACCAATTGCATTGTGAGGAATATCAGGGCATCCGGCCGGCTATCGGCTATCCGTCGTTACCCGATACGAGCTTCAATTTCATCATAGATCAACTGCTGGATATGAAGCAAGTAGGTATACGACTAACAGAAACGGGTATGATGACACCTCATTCCAGTGTGTCGGGCTTGATGTTTGCACATCCTATGGCTCAATACTTCGAATTGGGGAAGATAGGGCAGGACCAGTTATGCGACTATGCGCATCGTAGAGGTGTACCTGCGGAGTTAATGAGAAGATTTCTGCAGTCGAGTTTACTGAAGCGATAGTTTTATAGGCTAATAATTTATAGGATATTTGTCTTTAAACTTCCTGCTGACTTCTCATACGTAATAGATAAAAAGATGTCTCACAAAATATAGTAAGAAAACAAAAATGGTAGCAAGAATATTAGTGCCCGTTATCATCCTGACCATTCTGCCATATTGGTGGATAGGGAAGCAATACCTCTTCTTGAATAGGAGGAAGGGAAGTCTAGGCAAGTCTTTTTGCCATTTATACAGACGGTGGCTACGTCTTTTGTGGTGGCTGCCGGCAATGATTGTCATCGGGTATAGCGGTTTTCTCGCTCTGGAACGTAATTTCCTTCCCGACAACCCTGTACTGATTGATATCTGGTTTGGAGTGATGGCGATGTTTGCTGTGCCCCAATTTGTCTTTGCCTTCTGCAGTTTTATCGGCTGGCTGTGCATGCGTATTGCTAAGAGCGGTAAGTTGGGCAGATTTGGATTCCGTCCTGGCAATCAAGGCAGAAACTGGGGTAAACTAGTGGGATTGGTATTGGCTGTGTGTGCGTTTTTCACATTTATCTATGGTTTTACCTTGGGCTTCCCAAAGATGAAAGTGAAGCGGCTAACGGTGTATGTTCCTGATCTGCCAAAGAAGTTTGATGGGTATCGCATCGTGCATTTCAGTGATATTCATCTCGGTTCGTACTATGGTTGGCGTCGTGGATTGCCTCAGCGGGATGTGGACAGCATCAATGTTCAGCATGCCGACCTGATATGCTTTACTGGTGATTTGCAGAATGTGCAACCGTCAGAACTGAAGCCTTATATCAAACTGATGCAGAGTCTGAAGGCTAAAGATGGTGTTTTGAGTGTATTGGGTAACCATGATTATACCTGGTATCTTAACATCGATGAAGATGACAAGGCAGAAATGGAGAAAATAGAGACAGAGGTAAGACAGGCAGAAAAGGATATGGGCTGGCGACTGCTAAATAATGAGCATATCGTGATACGTAGAGGCAACGATTCTATCTATGTGGCTGGTACCGAGAACTATGAAAAGCCTTACCGCTCTGATATTGGAAAGGCACTCTATGGTATCAAGCCTGGATCGTTTGTCATGATGTTGCAGCATATACCAAAGCAGTGGAGCAAGACTTTGCCATCTGCCATTGCTGGAAACGATTCGGTGAAGGTGGCTCCGCAACTTACGCTCAGCGGTCATACTCATGCTGGACAGGTTTCGGTTTTGGGATTACGTCCTTCAATGTTTACCCCATTTGATTATGGGCTGTATGAGCGTGAGGGTTGCCAACTCTATACCACATCGGGCTTAGGCGGTACTGTTCCAATACGAGTGGGAGCTACAGCTGAAATTGCTGTCATCACGCTGCGCTGTAAATAAACGATTTCTCTACGTAAAATGAATAGCATCAGCTAATCATAAAGTTCAAAGTTAAAAATTCAAAGTTCAAAGTAAAATGAAGTACATATATCGATTATATCAATTGTTCATCTGTCTGCCGATACTTGTGGTAGCCAGTATTATAACCAGTTTGGCAACCGTGATAGGTTGCATGTTGGGCAACGGACACTTCTGGGGCTATTATCCGGGAAAGGTCTGGTCGCAACTCTGGATACGCCTTCTCCTTCTTCCTGTGAAAGTAGAGGGTAGAGAGCATCTTCAGAAGAACCAGAGTTATGTGTTTGTAGCTAATCATCAGGGGGCGTTCGACATATTCCTGATATATGGTTTCTTGGGACGTAATTTCAAATGGATGATGAAGAAAGGCATCCGTAAGATTCCGTTGGTAGGTGTAGCTTGTGAATATGCTCACCATATCTTTGTTGATAAGAGCGGTCCATCCAAGATTCGTGCTTCTTACGATCGTGCCCGTGAGGTGCTCAAGGAAGGTATGTCACTGGTGGTATTTCCTGAAGGGGCACGTACCTTTACCGGTCACATGGGAGTGTTCCGTCGTGGTGCTTTTATGCTTGCTGATGAGTTGCAGTTGCCAGTTTGTCCACTTACCATAAATGGTAGTTTTGATGTAAAGCCTCGAATGAAGGACATGTCTTGGGCATTCTGGCATCCACTCCGTCTTACCATTCATGAGCCCATTGCTCCAATCGGTAAGGGGCCGGAGAATATCAAGAACCAGATGACCAAGAGCTATGATGTCATCATGGCGGGACTGGAAAAGGAATATCAGGGATTTGTGGAGAATCCCGACCAATAAGATAACTAACAATGAACGAAATATGAAGAGTGATAGTATTGTAATAATTCCTACCTATAATGAGAAGGAAAATATAGAAAAAATCATCCGTGCCGTATTCGGCTTGGAGAAGAAGTTTGATATCCTGGTGATTGACGATGGAAGTCCTGATGGTACTGCTGCTATCGTTAAATCATTGATTAAAAATGAGTTTGCGGATAGATTGCATATCCTGGAACGCTCGGGAAAACTGGGATTGGGCACTGCCTATATCATGGGCTTCAAATGGTCGCTGCAGCAGGGCTATGACTTTATCTTCGAAATGGATGCCGATTTCAGTCATGACCCTAACGATTTGCCACGCCTTTATGCAGCTACCCATGATGAGGGGTATGATGTGGCTGTGGGTTCACGCTACGTATCGGGTGTGAATGTAGTAAACTGGCCTATCGGACGTGTACTGATGAGTTATTTTGCTTCTAAGTATGTGCGTCTTGTTACTGGATTCAAAGTACATGATACCACAGCCGGATTCGTTTGCTATCGTCGTAAGGTGTTGGAAACGATAGATTTAGATAAAATCCGTTTCAAAGGCTATGCTTTCCAGATAGAGATGAAGTTTACTTCTCATAAGATTGGCTTCAAGATAAAGGAAGTGCCAGTTATCTTCGTCAATCGTCGTGAGGGCGTTAGCAAGATGAATGGTGGTATCTTTGGCGAGGCTTTCTTCGGAGTGATGCGACTCAGACTGGATGGCTGGTTCAAAAAATATCCAAAGAAATAATGACTATTCAAGAAATAGAACAATTATATGGGCGTTCGCCACAGGCGAATGCCTTTTTGAGTTTATTGAAAGGGAAGTCGGTTCGCTCGGTTTCTCTTCAGGGTTTATTGTGCTCGTCGGTCCCTATGTTTTTTGCTCCTTTGCAAGAAAAAATAGGGCGTATAGTACTCTTTGTACTCAATGATGCTGATGAAGCTGGCTATTTCTATCACGACCTTACGCAGATGATGGGGCAGGAGAATACGTTCTTCTTTCCATCCAGTTACCGCCGTGCCATCAAGTATGGGCAGCGGGATGCGGCTAGCGAAATCCTGCGAACAGAAGTACTTGCCAGATTGTCATCGGAATCATCTTCTGCTTCTGGAGGTATTTATATTGTTTCTTATCCTGCAGCACTTGCTGAAATGGTGATTGGCAAGCAACAGCTTGATGACCGTATTCTTAGGTTACAGGTTGGACAGCAGGTTTCGCTAACTGATGTGGTTCATACTTTGCGCGATTTCGAACTCGTAGAGACCGATTATGTCTATGAACCGGGTCAGTTTGCTGTGCGTGGTAGTATTCTCGATGTCTATTCGTACAGTTGTGAATATCCGTTCCGTATAGATTTCTTCGGAGATGAAATAGACACCATTCGTACGTTCGATGTAGAAAACCAGTTGTCTAAAGACAAGCGGGAACTTATTGAGATTGTGCCGGAGTTGGCGAGCGTTCTGTCTATAAAGCAGTCTTTCCTCAGTTTTCTTCCTTCTGAAGCTCTTGTGGTGATGAAGGATTATACCTTTGTGCATGACAGCATCGGAAAAATCTATGAAGATGGTTTCTCTGCTCAGATTATGCAGGAACGATTGGAGGAAGCCAATGAGATGGAAGCTGAGAAAATCATGCATGAGATGAAGAAGGAATTCAATCTCGTAACTCCTTTGGAATTTCAAAAAGGTGTGGCTGAACATCAAAGAGTGGTGTTATCCGGTAATGCTGATTCTGCTATTAGCTTTCAGATTGCCCCACAGCCGCTCTTTCATAAAAATTTTGAACTTTTGACCAAAACCTTGGAGGATTACCAGCTTCAGGGTTACACCTTATTTATATTAGCAGATAGCCAGAAACAGCAACAGCGTCTCAAGGATATCTTCTGCAGTGAGGAATTGAAGCGATACAACATCAGTTTTACATCTGTAGACAAGACTATCCATGAGGGCTTTATCGATCACGACAAGAAATGCTGTTTCTTTACCGATCATCAGATTTTCGACCGATTCCATAAGTATAACCTCCGTTCAGATAAGGCAAGAGCTGGAAAAATGGCGCTTACCATGAAGGAACTGCAGGAAATGGAACCGGGGGATTTTATTGTACATGTGGACTTTGGTATCGGTAAGTTTGGTGGACTGGTACGTGTTCCTGCCGGCAATAGCTATCAGGAAGTGATACGCATTATCTATAAGAATAATGATAAGGTGGATGTCTCTATCCATTCGCTTTATAAGATAAGTAAGTATCGTAGAAGTGATACGGGTGAACCGCCTCGTTTGTCTACACTAGGCACTGGTGCCTGGGACAGACTGAAGGAAAAGGCAAAGAAGAAGATTAAGGATATTGCCCGAGATCTCATAAAACTATATGCGCAGCGCAGAAGAGAAAAGGGTTTTGCCTTTAGTGCTGACAGTTATCTGCAGCATGAATTGGAGGCATCTTTTCTTTATGAAGATACACCCGATCAGGGAAAAGCTACTGCTGAAGTGAAGAAAGATATGGAGAGCGGTAGACCTATGGACCGTCTGGTTTGTGGCGATGTTGGCTTCGGAAAGACCGAGGTTGCCATACGAGCTGCTTTCAAGGCGGCTTGCGACAGTAAGCAGGTGGCTGTACTGGTGCCTACTACCGTGTTGGCTTATCAGCATTACCAAACCTTTAAAAGTCGATTGGAAGGACTACCGGTACGTGTTGATTACCTCTCTCGTGCCCGTTCTGCCAAGGATACCAGACTGATTATCGAAGATTTGAAGGCAGGCAAGATAGATATACTTGTAGGAACCCATAAATTGATTTCCAAAACGGTGAAATGGCACGACTTGGGTCTGCTGATCATTGATGAAGAGCAGAAGTTTGGTGTTTCAACCAAAGAAAAGCTGCGCCAGCTCAAGGTGAATGTTGATACGTTGACCATGAGTGCTACTCCAATACCTCGTACCTTGCAGTTCTCGCTGATGGGAGCGCGTGATATGAGCATCATGCGTACACCGCCATCTAACCGTTATCCTATCCATACCGAGCTGATTACTTTTAACCGTGAAGCGATTATTGATGCTGTCAACTTCGAAATGAGTCGTAATGGACAGGTGTATTTTGTTTGCAACCGTATATCCAAGTTGGAGGAGCTGAAACTCTTCCTAGAGAAATATATTCCTGATTGTCGTGTGGTCATCGGCCATGGTCAGATGGCACCAGAGCAATTGGAGAAAGTTATAATGGGATTCATCAATTATGATTATGACGTATTGCTCTCTACTACTATTGTAGAAAACGGAATAGATGTGGGTAATGCCAATACTATCATCATAGAAGATGCCCATAAGTTCGGACTGAGTGATTTGCATCAGATGCGTGGTCGTGTAGGACGTAGCAATAAAAAGGCATTTTGCTATCTTATTGCTCCTCCAAAGAGTGCGCTTACTCCAGAGGCACGTCGCAGACTGGAGGCGCTGGAGACTTTCAGTGAGCTGGGAAGTGGTTTTAATCTGGCTATGCAGGATTTGGATATTCGTGGTGCAGGTAATCTGTTGGGTTCGGAACAGAGTGGTTTTATGGAAGATCTGGGTTATGAAACCTATCAGAAGATTCTTTCGCAGGCTGTAACAGAATTGAAGAACGAGGAGTTCTCTGACCTCTATCAGCAGGAAATGGAGGCAGGGGAACAATTAACAGGTGATGATTTCGTGGACGACTGTGCGATAGAAAGCGACTTGGAAACCTATTTCCCTGATACCTATGTGCCAGGTAGTAGCGAGCGAATGCTTTTGTATCGTGAGTTGGATCATTTGCAGAGTGATGATGAATTGAAGGCTTATCGCCAGCGCTTGATTGACCGCTTTGGTCCGGTTCCGAAAGAGGGTGATGAATTGATGTATGTAGTAACACTACGGCGTCTGGGTAAGCGTTTGGGATCTGAGAAAATCATGCTCAAGGCTGGTAGCATGCAAATGCAGTTTGTGAGTAATGTGAACAGTCCGTTCTATAAGAGCCAAATGTTCTCTCGTGTGATTAATTACGTTACAACTCATGTTCGTGAATGTGCATTAATGGAAAAGAATAACAAGCGTTATCTGCGAATCAAGAATGTTACGAGCGTAGAACAGGCGGTAGAGCTTTTACGCAAAATCTCGTCCTTAGAGTTAGATAAATAAGCATGTGAGTACTGTTTATAGTAAAATGAAAAAACAATGAAAGATTAGATACCCCTATCTGCTTTCATTGTTTTTTCTTTATGTATAAGTAAAAGATGATGAAAAGCGTTTCACAACGCCTGTTTGTTTTAACTGCTGCAAAGATAGTAATTAATCTTAAA
>USQD01000050.1 GCA_900556795.1 uncultured Prevotella sp.
CAGCCCTATTACGTTAGTATGTTATGAAAAATTTGAGAGAATTGAAACTTCACAGTTTCATAATTGTTTTACTAAACATGATTTTTATATAGAGAAAGCATAGAAATAACTACTTCAATATCGTAGGAGTTGCATTGGTGGTGCTCACCTGGTCGATGCCCGTGCGCTGCATGGAATCAACGGCAGCAGAATCGCCCATGGCTACGGAAACACCCTTTCCGCTCTTTGTATATCCTACGTTTTCAATCTGATTATCGACATCGTTCTGGAAAGGAACCTGAGCAGCATTGCCCAAGGTCAGGACGATAGCTACTACGGCAGCAGCCTTGAAGAGCGGCTTCAGGCGCTCTGTCAATGAAACCACCTTCGCCTTGTTTGGCTCCTTGGTGTATTCATCCTCAATCATCGCCATCATCTTCTGGTCGAAGTCATCCCCCAATGTCTCATGCTTAGCCTCACCCATTTCGTAAGAGAAGAGTGCTTTATATGGCTTCAGCTCGGCAGGCAACTCGTCCTGGCTGAAGAATGCGCGGAGAATCTCCTCCTCTTCGAGAGAAGTCTCAGCCTTCCAATAGCGGTCCAAAAGTTGGTTGATGTACTTATAATCCATAACTGTCGAATTGTTGAAATCTTTGTTTAACTGTTTGTCGAGCCCTGAAGATATTCACCTTGACCTGGTCTTCGGTGATGCTGAGGATGTCTGCTATTTCCTTATAGGATTTTCCTTCGATGTCTCGAAGTTGCAGACAGCTGCGCTGCTTCTCGGGCAGTTCATTAATGATGTTCCTTACGATGTCCAGCTTGTCTTTCTGAATCATGCGTTCGGAAGGAGTGGATGATGTCTCGTCGAGCCTTTCCGTGGTCTGCTCTTCCAGCGAATCGTTCTGATTATCCATCTTCTTGATGCGGTCGATCGAGAGGTTGCGGGCGATGGTGAGGCTGTAGGCCTCGATGGAGTCGAGCTCCTGCCATCTTTCGCGGGCATTCCAGACTTTAATCATCGTATCCTGCACAACGTCTTCCGCTTCCTCCCGGTTGAGAGTAATGCGAAGGGCCAGCCTGAAGAGTTTATTCTTCAGTGGCAAAACATCGTTTTGGAAACTGATTTCTTTCATCCCTACATAATTAATGACGACTTACCTGCAAGAAAGTTACAAGCAATTCTGAATTATTTCTATTTTTAACTCTTAATAACAGTTCCGTGTCTTCCATCAATGGCGGTAGCAAGGGTGATAATCACCTCTTTCACACCAGCGTCGATGGCTGCGAGAGCATTCTCCAGTTTCGGAATCATGCCGCCTGCCACGGTACCGTCTGCTTTATATCTCTCAAAATCGGCATGGGTAATCACTGGAATCACGCTGTCGTCATCCTCAGGATTGCTGAGCACGCCTTTCTTTTCAAAACTATATATCAATGTCACGTCGTAGTAAGGAGCCAGAGCCTTGGCTGTCTCGCTTGCGATGGTGTCGGCATTGGTATTGAGGATATTGCCCTTTCCGTCGTGGGTCAGCGGAGCCATCACTGGGGTGATGCCTTCGTTAATCAGGGTTTGGAGCATCTTGCCGTTGGCACGCTCTACATCGCCTACGAATCCGAAGTCGATGCCATCCTTCAACGGGCGCTTGTGACTGTGGATTACGTCCATATCGGCACCTGTCAGACCGAGGGCATTTACGCCGTTAGCCTGAAGCTTGGCAACCAGGTTCTTGTTTACCAAACCGCCATAAACCATCGTTACTACCTCCAGCATGTCTGCATCGGTGATGCGACGGCCGTTCACCATCTTGCTCTCAATGCCGAGGGCTGCGGCTACCTTGGTGGCACGGCGTCCACCGCCATGCACCAGTACTTTCTTGCCGGGAATGGCTGCAAAATCCTTCAAGAGCCGTGCCAGCTGCTCGCTGTCTTCAACGATGGCACCGCCAACCTTTACTACTGTTACTTTTTCCATATTGTTACTTTGAACATTGAACTTTGAACTTTGAGCTTTGAACATTGAACTTTATGATTAGTAAAGCAATTGAATTCTTCACTCTTCGTTCTTCACTTACTGAAGATATGTGTATCCGAAGAGACCATTACGATAGGTGCCCAGGAACTCCTTGCCCTCATCGAGAGAAATCTTGCCTTCCTTCACACTCTTGGTTACCCACTGCTCCAACTGGCGGACGAGCTTCTTAGGATTGTACTGTACGTAATCCAAAACCTCCTCCACGGTCTCGCCATCGAATATCTGGTCAATGCAGTACTTGCCGTTCTTTACAGAGATGTGGGCTGCATTGGTGTCGCCGAAAAGATTGTGCATATCGCCCAGAATCTCCTGGTAGGCACCTACGAGGAACACACCGAGATAGTATGGCTCGTTCTTCTTCAATGGATGAAGTGGGAGAACGTTGCCGATATGACCGTCGGTTACGAAGTTGGCTATCTTTCCGTCGCTGTCGCAGGTGATGTCCTGCAAGGTAGCGTTGCGGGTAGGGCGCTCGTCCAGGCGCTGGATAGGCATGATAGGGAAGAGCTGGTCGATGGCCCAACTGTCTGGCAGGCTCTGGAACAGTGAGAAGTTGCAGAAATACTTGTCGGCAAGAATCTTGTCCAATCCTCTGAGCTCCTCAGGCACGTGCTTCATGTGCTTGGCAAGACTGTTGATCTCGTGGCACACGCTCCAGTACATCGCCTCAATCTCGGCACGGGTCTTCAAGTCTACGATGCCGTGAGAGAAGAGCTGCAAAGCCTCGTCGCGAATCTGCTCAGCATCGTGCCAGTCCTCCAGCATGTTGCGTGGATTCAGGTTGTCCCATATTTCATAAAGGTCCTTCACCAGCTGGTGGTCAGTTTCCTTTGCCTCAAACTCCTCTGGCATTTCCGGCAGGGAAGCAGTCTCCAGGACATCAATCACCAATACGGAGTGGTGGGCAGAAAGCGAGCGCCCACTCTCGGTGATGAGGTTAGGATGCTCGATATTGTTCTTGTTGGCTGCATCAACGAAGGTATAGACACAATCGTTTACATACTCCTGGATAGAGTAGTTTACAGAGCTTTCGCTGCTGGCAGAACGGGTACCGTCGTAATCTACGCCAAGACCACCGCCACAATCTACGAAATCTACATTGTATCCCATCTTGTGGAGGTTGATGTAGAACTGTGCAGCCTCACGCAGAGCCGTCTGGATGCGTCGGATCTTGGTAATCTGGCTTCCGATGTGGAAGTGGATGAGGCGCAGGCAGTCGTGGAATCCCATCTCCTCAATCTTGTTGAGGGCGGTGAGCAGTTCGGCGCTTGTCAAACCGAACTTCGATGCATCGCCACCGCTCTCAGCCCATTTTCCTGAGCCGGAAGAAGCGAGCTTGATGCGGATACCGATGTTTGGCTTCACGTTGAGCTTGCTTGCCACCTTGGCGATGATGTCGAGCTCATTGAGCTTTTCTACCACGATGAAGATGCGCTTACCCATTTTCTGTGCGAGCAAAGCAAGTTCGATGTAGCTCTCATCTTTGTAACCGTTGCAGATGATGAGTGAGTCGCTCTGTGCCTGTACGGCGATAACGGCATGAAGCTCAGGCTTGGAGCCTGCTTCCAGTCCCAGGTTGAACTTCTTTCCATGAGAGATAATCTCCTCAACGACTGGTTGCATCTGGTTCACCTTGATAGGATAGATGACAAAGTTTTCTCCCTTGTATCCATACTCTTCCTTTGCCTTTTGAAAACAGCTGGCTGTCTTCTCGATGCGGTTGTCGAGGATGTCTGGGAAACGGAGCAGTACGGGAGCGTTGATGTCGCGTAATGCCAACTCGTCCATGATGTCGCGCAAATCAATCTGCGTGTTATCCTTGCATGGAGTTACATAGACATCACCCTTGTCGTTGATGCCAAAGTAAGAAGTGCCCCAGCCACCGATGTTGTAGAGCTCCTTCGAGTCTTCAATAGTCCATTTCTTCATTTCTGTTCTTGTCTTGCTAGAAATCTGTTTGTTTATTTATGATATTACCTTATTATTATAGCCACGATTATACGTTCAGCATTTTCCGTATCTGCTGAACCATCCCGTTGATTTTGTCGAAGTCGTCCATCACATTGATGTCTATGATGTGTTTTGCCTTGTTGTAGAATGGTTCACGTAGCTTCAGTTGCTCACGGATGAAGATTTCAACCTCTTCGGGTGTTTTATTGAGCAGGAGTGGTCTCACTCCCTTGCCCATCTTCAAGTGGGTATGGAGTGTCTCTGGTGATGCTTTCAGATAGATGGTTTCACCTAATTGATTCATGTAGTCCATGTTGTCAAAGAAACATGGTGTTCCTCCACCGCAGCTCACTACTACGTTTTCAAACTCAGCTACCTCGTGGAGCATGTTGCGTTCAATTTTGCGGAACCCTTCTTCGCCTATTTCTTCGAAAATCTGCTTCACGGTTTTTCTCATTCTACTCTCGATATACCAGTCGAGGTCATAGAACATTACGCCAAGTTCTTTAGCGAGGACTTTTCCGACAGTAGTCTTGCCGGCACCCATATATCCAATAATGATGATTGACTTCATTTCTTCAGTTTATTTCTTGCCATCGCTCTTTTTGGGGGCGATGGCAGATTCTCTTATTTCTTACGACCTCTGGTTTTTGGCTCAGGAGCTTCCTTGATGATGGTCATGCATTCATCATAGCTGAGAGCTTCAACGTTTTCCTGCTTTGCCTTAGGAATGCGATAGTTCTTTCCATCATAGGCAATGTATGGACCGTAACGGCCATTCAGGAGTTCCAGCTTGTCGTCTTCCTCGAAGGTCTTGATATGACGCTTTTCCTCGTTGGAGCGCTTTTCCTGGATGAGTTCGATAGCTCTTTCCAAAGTAATGGTCAGTGGATTATCTTCCTTAGGAATGGCTACATACTTGCGGTTGTGGAGCACGTATGGACCGAAACGGCCGGCACCGATGGTAACGGTAGTGCCTTCAAACTCACCAACTTCTCTTGGTAACTTAAAGAGCTCCAGCGCTTCGTCCAGCGTAATGGTTTCGATACTCTTGTCGGAAGGCAATTGGGCAAACAGAGGCTTGTCTTTATCGTCTGCACTTCCAATTTGTGCCACAGGACCGAAACGGCCTATCTTTACGTATACAGGACGTCCTGTCTTAGGATCCTTGCCCAGTTCGCGTTCGCCGGCTTTGTGCTCGCTGCGTGCATTCATGACTTCTTTCACTTCTGGCTCAAAACTCTTGTCGAAGTCTTTCATCCATTTGTTCCATTCAGTCTTTCCTGCAGCAATATCATCAAACTTCTGCTCTACGTTTGCTGTAAAGTTATAGTCCATGATGCTAGGGAAGTTGGCAATCAGGAAGTCATTTACCACGATGCCGATATCTGTAGGGAGGAGCTTGCCCTTCTCCGAACCAGCCATTTCCTTCTTGGTTTTCTGGGTAACCTTGATACCCTTCAGGGAATCTACAGTAAATGAACGTTCCACGCCCTGCTTGTCTCCCTTCACCACGTATTCACGCTGCTGGATGGTACTGATGGTTGGAGCATAGGTAGATGGACGGCCGATGCCTAAGTCTTCCAGTTTTTTGACGAGACTGGCCTCGGTATATCTTGCAGGAGCCAGAGAGAATTTCTCTGTAGCAATAATCTCACGGCGCTGCAAAGCATCGCCTTCTTTCATGGCAGGCAGGAGATGAGTTGCATCTTCTGCATTTTCATCCTCATCAGTAGATTCACGATAAACCTTGAGGAAACCATCGAAAGAAACAACTTCGCCATTGGCAATGAACTTTTCGCTTGCATTGTCGATATTGATGGTAATTGTTGTCTTCTCAATCAAGGCATCAGCCATCTGTGAAGCGAGTGTGCGCTTCCAGATCAGTTCATAGAGACGTTTTTCCTGACTGGTTCCATCGATGCTTGTCTCGTTCATGTATGTAGGGCGGATAGCCTCGTGAGCCTCCTGTGCTCCCTTAGAGCTGGTATGATAGGTTCGTGGCTTGCTATATTCGTTGCCGTAAACCTTGATAATCTCATCCTTGCTTGCATTGGTACATAGGGTAGAGAGGTTTACGCTATCGGTACGCATGTAAGTGATTCGTCCACTTTCGTATAGTCGCTGTGCCACCATCATGGTCTGGCTTACGGTGAAGCCGAGCTTGCGGGCAGCTTCCTGCTGCAGGGTAGAAGTGGTAAAAGGTGGAGCTGGTGTGCGCTTCAATGGTTTCTTGCTCACAGTTTCTACAGAGAAGTTGGCATTCTTGCACTTCTCCAGGAAGGCTTCCACTTCTTCATGGGTTTTGAAACGCTGGTCAAGTTCAGCCTTCACCTCTGTTGCGCCACCATTCTCATTGATGAGAGCGAAGATGGCGTTGACACGGTAGTATGGTTCGCTCTTGAACTTCTGAATCTCACGCTCACGTTCTACTATCAGACGTACGGCAACGCTTTGTACACGACCGGCAGAGAGTGCAGGCTTCACCTTTCTCCACAATACAGGTGAAAGCTTGAAACCTACCAGACGGTCGAGTACACGACGTGCCTGCTGGGCATTTACCAGGTTCATGTCCAGATGTCGTGGGTGCTCAATAGCGTCCAAGATGGCAGGCTTGGTAATTTCATGGAAGACGATACGGCTCGTTTTCTCCTCATCCAATCCGAGAACTTCGCAAAGGTGCCAGCTGATGGCTTCTCCCTCGCGGTCCTCATCGGATGCTAACCAAATCTTCTTGGCTTGCTTCGCTGTAGCTTTTAATTCTGTGACGAGCTTTTTCTTTTCCTCAGGAATCTCATAACAAGGTTCCATGGACTTCTCGTCTATACTGAGTTCCTTCTTCTTCAGGTCACGGATATGACCGTAAGAAGACATTACTTTAAAGTCTTTACCTAAAAACTCTTCGATTTTCTTGGCCTTTGCAGGGCTCTCGACGATTACTAAATTTTCTTGCATACGCTTCTACACAATTTCTTTTGGTCTGCAAAAGTAAGTAAACTTTTTGCTTATACCTTATTATATAGCGTTTTTTTTAGTTTTTTAAATGTTTCGTGGCTTATTTTTATTCTTTCGTCTTGTGTTTGGCAAGAAATTTGATGACGCCTTGTCTTACGGAACCTAATCCGAACTCTTCGGGATGAATGGCTTTGAGCGGTATCCAATAGGATTCTTCTGCATCGTCCATTGCTTCAACGTGAGAAAGGTCTTTTACCTTGACTATATAGAACATATCCAGTGTATGGACAAGGAAGCCGGAGTAGAGGTAAAGGTTAGGGATGCTGAACTGATAGTTTACTTCTTTAGCGTCAAGTCCTGTTTCTTCTTTTACTTCTCTAGCCACGCCTTCTTCACCGGTTTCGTCCATATCGACAAAACCACCAGGCAGGTCCAGGGTTCCTTTGGCAGGTTCGTTTTTTCTGCGAACTACCAGAAGTTCGTCTTTCTCGTTGAGGATGAAGGCTACAGTGGCGCTGCTAGGGTTGAGATAGTAGGAGAATCCACAGTCTTTGCATTTCTTGCTCTTGATGTTGTTGATTTCAAAGTTCGGAGAACCGCAAACGGGGCAAAACTTGAATTTATCTAATACGTGATCCATAATGTTATATTAAAGAACGGTCGGTCTTTGAATTACACAAAGATCGACCGCTATGTTATTAATTACCAATTGTCTGTACGGAAAGGGAAGAGTGGAAGCCCACCTGCGTTGGCCATGTTGCCAAGCTGGAAGTTGCGAAAGCAATAGCGCAAAGCTATAGGCTTCTTTACCTCTGGGCTGGTTACGATGATGCACTCGTTCCAAGGGTCATTGCCTGGTTGCCAGAAATGCTTGGCTGTAGCCTTATGGAATACCTTGTCCTCGCCTGCTACTTCAAAGCCCTGAATATCTGCAAAGCGATTGTAGGCTCCGTAGGTGTTGTCGAAGTGAACTTTCACGGTGTCCCCTACAATCTTCATCTCCTTGAAGGTCATGCTTTCGCTGAAGAGTCCTTTCACTCCGTAGGTCTTACTGAGTGCCTGGAGGGCAAGACGTTCGCCTATAGGCTGTTTCTGGCAAGGGTGAATCTGTTCCGCTTCGTATGGGTACACCAAATCCTCGGTGCATACGATGCCACTGTTAGGGATAACCTTTGTTGCATTAAACTGCTGCTCGCGAAGTCTTGGTCCCCAGTCTCCATTGATGTCTCCATTATGATAAGGAGCAATCTGAACGAAGTAGAATGGTAACTCTCCTTGTTTAAAATCACGACGCCATTGAGCTACGAGGTCGGCAAGGCGCTGGGTATATTGTCCGGCAGGATCGCCAACGTTAGAACAGCCTTGGTAGAAGAGAATACCCTTTACACTGTAGTTGAGGATTGGATGGAAGGTTCCGTTGCCCCAGAGAAGAGGGTAGAGGAAGTCCCACTTGAACTTAGGATTCTTCGTCATCTTGATGGAATCGAGATCTTCCTTCGTGTTCTTCTTCAGATAGTCACGGTCGAGCCAGCTCTCAACTCGGCTTCCGCCCTTGTTCGCCATCACCAGTCCCACAGGCACATTTAGCGCCTTGTTTACCACCTGCGCAAAGAAATAGCCGGTGGCAGAAGCGTCGCCCACGGTTTCAGGGCTGATGACCTTCCATTCGCAGTTGGCATCGTCCAGCGGCTTGCTGCTCATCACGCTAGGAATCTTAACGTAGTGAACATCCTTGTACTGATTGGCTTCAAGTACCGCCTTGTTGTATCCTTCGACAGGACAGTTGCCGAATCCTTTTACGGGCATCTCCATGTTGCTTTGACCAGCACAAACCCAAACTTCTCCAGCAAGAACATTGTTGATGGTAGTCTTTTCGCCATCATCAAATGTAATAGAGAGCGGTGTGTAGCTAGCCTTGGGAGTCAAGACTTTGACAGCCCATTTGCCGTCCTTCCCAGTTTGGGTAGAATAAATTTTTGAAGACCATGAGGTGCTTACCTTTACTGTTGTGCCTGGCTTGTCCCAGCCCCAAAGGCTGGCTTCTGAATCTTGTTGGATAATCATGTTGTCACCTAAGATATGTGGCAACTTTACTTTAGCCTGTGCTCCTGTCGTGATAAGAGCCAAAGCTGCTAATGCTAAAAATTTCTTATTCATTTTTTAGTGTTTAAAGTTTATTGTTGTTTATATCAGTTGTCTTATAGAGCGAAATCAATAGCTTGAAGCTTAAGGTTAGAAATCAGAAAATGTTCCGACTCCTAACCTTAAACTTTTAACTACTTATATTATAGAAGATTCTTGATGGCTGCGTCTATGTCTTTGATCTGAGCATCGCGAGCCTGCAAGGTGTTGTTTCTGTCAATAAGGAAGAAGGTTGGGATGCTTTGTACATTATATAAAGTCAAGCTTTTTCCCTGAATGCCATTCTCGTCACGTACACTAATCCATGGAAGGGCTGCTGTAGATGTTTTCCAGAAGTGTTCATCTGGGTCTACTGATACCTGATAGATTTCCAGTCCTGCTGCATGATATTTGTTGTAGAGTTCGCGGAGCATCATGATGCGCTTGGTACTTTCGCTGCTTGCGAAGGCATGGAAGTCAAGCAAAACAACCTTACCCTTGAGGTCTGAGAGGCGGCGTACCTGTCCCTTGTTGTCCTGTAAGGCAAGTTCAATACAGCCGTTTACCTGAACCTTGCTGGCATCAATCTTCTGCTGAGCCATCTGATTTTCGATGATGCGGATATCCTTCATTCCTTCGATGGCTATATTGTGCAGGTTCTTGCCACGCTCTGCACCTGGGTAGTAAGTGTCCCAGCTGGTAGCAACGGCGGCGAACACCTTCACGTCTTCCTTGTTGTTGCGCGGATTGAATATGAGAGAATTCGTATTGCCGAGCTGTATAGTCTGGAAGAGAGCATAGTAAGATGAAGCCTGCATAGGAGCCTTGAAGATATAGTTCCTCTTGATATCTTGCTTGTAATCGTTCAGCATGCGGGCCACGATGACATCTACTGAGTCAACACCGATATTCGGATTCTTAACGATGCCGTTGATGTTGCTCTGCAGCAACATCTGCTTGAGTGACAATTCCTTGATTGTATTGCAGTTCTCTGAACCTTCTACTTCATACTTGTAGCTCATCTGTGGATAAGCAGCCTTTACTGTAACCGTCTCGGTAGAGTCGATGCTGAGGTTGATGGTCTGGTTGGCGATGCGGAGTCGATAAAAATCCGGAGTGATAGAATCCATGGCGTTTTCCTGGAAGTCGAAAGCGCCATCTTCGCCCAGTTTTACGGAGTCTATTTTCACAGGACCGTTAAGACTGATATTCTCCAGATAGAGCATAGAGTCCTTAGCCTCGGTAATGTTACCGTTGATATGAAATTTCTTGTTATTACAAGAAGTTAAAGCCAGGGCAGCTACCATAATCACTGCTGCTGAATAGAGTTTAGTTATCTTCATGAATTTATGATTTTGCAAAATTATCGACTGCAAAGGTAGTAATAAAATTGGTAATAATGCATCTTAGATAGATAAAATATTTAAAAAAGATGAAAATAGTTGCTCATTTATTCGTTTATTAATTATTAAAGAGGTATCTTTGCAGCGTTTTAGATATTTTAGATGTTAGACAAAACAATAAGTTTTTAATTTA
>USQD01000051.1 GCA_900556795.1 uncultured Prevotella sp.
TTTTTCAAGCAGAAGACGGCATACGAGATTCCGAAACGTGACTGGAGTTCAGACGTGTGCTCTTCCGATCTCAAACACAAAACAAAAAAGACCTGTATGGTCAGAAGCCTCAACAGGCACTGAAACCATACAGGTCGGATCATTATTAACGTAAATCTACCTTCACAATACCAGGTGAACGAAGTCCAGGCTTCAATTCACCACCTATATAATATAAGGTATGTCCTCGCAAAGCAACTTGGGCACCCGCTCGAGCCAAAAGAGCGTTTTCTGGGAATGGGATTTCCCATTGTTCTGTCTTCAAGTTATAAATCAAGAGACTATTATTGAACTTATACCATGAAATATCCTTTTTCAGATAATCCGTCTTGGCTACCATCGAATAGGTACCGCTGATAGCATCCCAGAAGATTTCTCTGTTCACACCACCGGCACAGACAATCTGAGCATTTCCTTTGGCTGAAACCTCCAGTATGGCTGTGGCTCCAGTAAGCGTGAGTTCCTTACCCTGCAAGTTGACAGGTGCAGGAAGCGAAGTCCAGCTCTTACTCATCAGCTGATAGCGCAATCCGGATGTAGCCACGATACTGGATTTGCCATTCTCATAGAATCCACCCCAAACAAAGAGTTCGCCGTTGTAGGCTGCACATACCGGCTGAACTCGAGGTTCTCCAATCAACTCTGTTTCCGGGGTCCACTTTTCATCCTTTCCGATTTCCATTGTCAGGACGGAAGCAGATGGTCGCCCGTCCTGATTACCACCTACCACGAAGAGACGAGCATCCAAAAGGCATACTCCCATATTATCCACCGTACAAGGCAGGTCTGGCAAAGACTTCAATATAGGTTTGCCGTTTTGCTGGTCCAGATGGATACTCAAAACGGTTCGCAAACTATGCTCCGTATTACATCCACCAACCAGAATCAAGCTATCACCAGAGGCAACCACACCACCATAGGCAGCAGGCTCAGGCAGATTGCCTATCATCTCCCACTGCAAAGTTTCCTCATTACCAGTAACCTTCGCAGCATAGATGCTGGAATAATACTTTTTCTTTCCTGGCTCCGGGAAATTACATCCACCAGCCACTACCAGGTAGTCGCCGATGAAACCTGCATAACAAGCAGAAACACCGAGTTCATATCCAACCTCCCCAGAAGGGAAGCCAGACATTGAACTGATATTTGTAAATTGTGTCTTTAAATTTGATTTCATTGTACTACAACTATTTATTATAATAATGATAGATAATGCTAAAAGCGAATTAATACATTTCATATTTTGATGCTATTAACAGTGATTATTGAGTCGGCTATCTGACCTCTCCTCTGAATGTAGAAGCCGGTAATCCTTCCTTATTGACCAGATTGGCACGGGTGAAAGGTTGCCATGCATATCTTACATATCTTGGAGCCTTGACCTCCGGAGAACTCACTCTTACCTTGCTGCCTTCTATCTTTACCTGGGCAGGATAGAACAAACCATCCTCCTCAGCAATCTCGAAGCAGGAAGGAGACTTACCGTCCGATGTACGGAGTCCATCGCCATAAGTAAAGGACACTACCAGATGATTCCCCTCTTTTACCACATTATTATATATAGGCCCCGAAGGAGTAACTGCATGTCCGTAAGTCTGGTTCAATGCCCAGCGCCCCAGACGTTCGCCAACAGGCTGCTTATGGGTTGGATGCACATCAAGAGAATCACCCAGATCAGAAGAAACAGCCATTCCGGTATTTGGGATAGACTTCATCAATCTGAGCTGACTGTCTCGGAACCAGGTCCATGATGGACGGTTCAGACTCGACAACTGCACAAAATAGAATGGCATCTCAGGGTTCTTCCAGTTGCTACGCCAACTATCTACCAAGAGTCGGAAGAGCTGCCCGTGGACATCCATATTATGCGCATTCGATTCGCCCTGATACCAGATGACACCCTTGATAGGATACTGCTGCAGAGGCAGGATGCCGCTCTCGTAGAGATAGCATGGCTCATAAGGGTGACGGCCCAGACGGGTGGCATCGTTGGTGAGGTTTCTGGCTGCTCTGCCACGCACCCAATCCTGGATAAAGTCGTTCTGCAGCCAGTTGCGCAGAATTGCCGGAAACTGGGTCTCCAGAGTGTTTCTATCTACCCAAGCCTCAGTAGGAGCACCTCCGATGGCATTGCAAATCAATCCCACAGGCACCTTCAGACTGTCGCGCAGCATCTTGCCGTAGTAATAGGCCACGGCAGAGAACTGGGCTACAGTTTTTGGGGTAGCACCCTTCCAGGTGGTATTCCTGTAATACTGCAGATGGTTCAGCGAATCCAGGCAGGATGCCGGCCATGCCACATCGTAAGTTTCCCATCTTCCCTTCATGTCGAAGAGTCGCAGGTCGGGGTCATTAGCCTGGGCGATATCACGCTTGCCAGTGGCAGCCTGGTTGAGTCGGAACGCCATGTTCGACTGACCTGAGCACAGCCACACCTCGCCTACAGCCACATGACGGAACTCCTTTTTCAGCTTGCCCGCCTGGATGGTGAGCGTATAATCCGTACCTACCGCCAATGGCTGCAAGGTGACATTCCATTCGCCACGATTATTGGCTATGGCAGAAACCTTCTGACCGGCAATGCTCACCACTACCTGTTCACCGGTATTGGCTGTTCCATGAATATCAAGCGGTATGTTGCGCTGCAACACCATATAATCTGTATAGAGATCAGACAGTTTCAAGCCGCCATAGTTTCCGGTGATTCCACCATAAACGGTCTTAGCCAGGATACCTGCACCTTCTGCATTCGGATGAATGGCATCCGGCAACAGGTTAGGATATGGATAGAGAGGCGCATGGAAATCGATGAGTTCTGCCCCACTCACCCGAGCCACCACCTTGATGGCTTCCTGTATTTCATCGTGCCATTGCTTGGTGCCCGAAATGAAGCGGGGATGCCGATGGGCTATCGGCGTCATGCAAGCCAGTATAAAGCGTACCTTGGGATTGGCAGAACGCAGAGAGTCCATCAGGGAAAGATAATCTTTCACGAACTCATCACGATAGTTGGGCCAGTTTCTTGGGTCCGTATCGTTGATTCCCAAGTGGATGACAGCAATATCGCCCTTGAATGCCATTGCCTGTCTGTACTCTTCCTGCTGCATGTACGGACGGTGTCCATGCCTCAACAGGGTAGCACCCGGCTTACCGAAGTTGCCTACCAGGTACTTGTCGCCCAACATCTTCTGAAGTTGTACAGGATAAGAGAAATGTTCTCTATCCTGAATACCCGTACCATAGGTAATGCTGTTACCAACACAAGCCACCTTTACTACTGGGGCTTTCTTCTTTGGGGCTGCATTTACTGTCTGGAGCCCCATCGAGAGTGCCGACAGCAAAACTGCTGCCAACACTCTACTAGGAAACTTTAACTTACCATACAACATATATATAAACCTATCTTATAATACTTTTATTCATCAACCAGCGCTGCCGTGAACATCCACTTTACGAGTCGGGTCTCCTTGGAAGAGAACTTGCCGACAGGAAGTTTCAGCATCAGCTTGTTCCACCCCTTCTTGAGGGTAATATCTATCGCCGGACGAGACATATAGTTCTCATTCTTCAGCGTAATCTCGTTAGAGCGTTCGGTGTTCGTGTTCTCCCATACGGGAGGCATGATTTCCTGACCATTGAGCCAGGCACGACTGCACTTGTAATCCCAGGTGCCCTGATGAGGAGCCAGGTCGCTTTCCGAACGGCTGTAGTTCTGGAACTCCAGCATCAACTGGGTCTTTCTTTCCTTTGGAGAGTAGATCCATCGGGTAGCATACGCCGTATGATTCTCCTGTGGATTGGCGTAGAATCCAGGAACCAGCGTGCCCCATACATGGCGCAGATAGAAACCGTTGCCGATGATCTTGCGGGTCTTGTAAGTCTTGCCCTCATACTGATAAACGGAATCTTCTTTCTCCTCTGGAGGGAATACCTTGTTCAAATCGCCTCCGTTAGGGAAGGCATCGGTAATCTGCCACTCGCTCTGGGTCTGACATACGTATGGGAACGGAACTTCCTTCAGCCAGGTTTTCTTCTGCCACAGCAGGCGGTCTTCGAATTCCTTGAATGCAGCCAACTGCTCAGGCTCATCTTCCCACAGCAGGGTGCCCTTACCATCAAAATAACAGTTGCCGCCTCCACGCCAGGCACGTTCTGCCAGGGTGAGCATATAAGGATAGAAGTTGTTTTCTGCCAACAACTGAGGTGTATTGTCAATGTATCGGTCGTTCCAGAAGGCCACGATGCAGCCAGCCAGGTCGTCGCTGCCCTCAGGCTGGTTGTAGATGCGGCTGTTGAACATCGCCACCAGGTCGGCGTAGGTATCGAAATGGTTGGCATAGTGGTAGCGGCAGTCGATGGCAGGGATGCCCTTCTGTGCCTTTCCACGATAACTCCAGAGCTGCATCATGTCGATTTCCCCCGGTTTGTAGTTCCAGCCAGGGTTATAGGAGATGACCTTCTTGCCCTTGTCGCGGATGTATTTCACCATCATCGGAACAAACTCCGGATTGGTGAACTGAACCTCGTCGGTTCCTATATGGAGATAAGGTACATCGAACGTAGCGCATACCTCATCGATGATGTCTTTCAGAATCTGCGTGCCCTGCTCGCTCTGCATATCTGTCTTGAAGGTACGCACGAAAGCGGCACTGTGTCCCGGCATATCAATCTCAGGAATCAGGAGCACCTGATGCTGCTTGCAGAATTCCACGAGTTGTCGGGCCTCTTCTAATGTATAATACTTTCCTTTCTCGCGCTCCATATTCTCAGGAGCATTGAGTTCAGGATAGCGCTTGCTTTCCAGGCGCCATGCCTGATTTTCTGTAAGATGCCAGTGAAAAACATTGATCTTGTATCTGCTCAGCAGACTGATTTCGCGTTTCAGTTCCTCTACAGGAATATAGCTTCTGCCCACATCGTGCATAAAGCCACGGATACGGAAGGCAGGCCAGTCGGTGATTTCACACTGTGGCAAATATATCTTTTTATTCTTAGTGGTTTTCAGCTGTTCCAGCGTCTGTCGTCCCCAATACATACCCTTTGGGGTGGTAGCCTCCAGAAGGATGCCTTTCTTGGTAATCAATAGATGGTAAGCCTCTTCCTGGAATTTAGCTCCTTCAATCTGGCTCACATATTTTTCCTCCACTGTCAACTCGCCGCTGAATTTCTTGCCGTTGAACTGATACTTCTGAGGCAGAGGCAACAAGGAAGATGGATGATTGGCACAGATGCCAGCCATGCAACAAAATATAGAAAACACAAAAAGTAAGAGTCGATTCATAATTAGGTTGAATTAAAAGGATGAAATCATATCAATGATAGAAAGAAGAGCAGCATACCGAAAAAGGGATAAAGTAGAGGGGATTTGACTCCCCTCTACCTTTTTATATATAATCAAACAAGATGATGTGCCTTGAAGGCATTACCATTTTCAGTCTTATCTTTCATAACCAGGAGTCTGGTGCAACTGGCTGTTCAAGCCAAGAGTATTCTCGTCGATAGGCCACAACAATTTACTTGCCTGAGCAGAGGTATATTTGGTAACATACTCTGTACCCATCAGACGGAGGTCGTGCCAACGCTTACCCTCGAAGAGGAACTCGCGGCATCTTTCCTTCAATACAGCCTCGATGACATCAGCATCGCTGCCTACGAAAGAGTTGTTGGCATAGAATGAAGCGTCAGTATCGTTAGGATAAGCCACTTCAGCCTCGTGAGCGTTGAAGTATTCCTCACCGTAAGCACGCTTTCTTACCTCGTTGATCTCAGCAGCAGGATCCTCGCCCAGCAAAGCCTTAGCCTCAGCCAAGCCCAAGAGACAGTCAGCATAGCGATAGATTGGATAATCATCGAGCCACTGACGCAGGTTGTAACCCTGTGGCAGGGTGCCCTGGAACTTATACTGGATGTTGCCTACATAGTTGAGAGACCCATCCTCGTTCTTTTCATAGATATCCTTCAAGCTACCAGCCTTACGGGTATCGCCATCACGATAAAGCTCCTTCCACATATCCTTGTTGAGAGATATACGCATTACACCGTCCATATTACTCATGGCAGACTCAGCCAGAGAAGTACCATCAGCCTCATAGTAGGTCTTGAAGAACATAGAACCCATCACCATAGTCAAGCGGAAGGTATCATTCCACATAGTCTTCTCATCCTTGCCGTAATAAACAGCGTAGATAATCTCCTTGTTCTTCTTGTTGTTAAAGGCAAATACCTTGGTAAAGTCGTTCTGCAAAGCAACGTCAGCCTTCTTCACGTCCTCATAAGCAGCCTTGGCAATCTGATAATCAGCGTTACCGCCGCCCATCTGCTTACCGCTCCAGAGATAAGCCTCACCCTTGAGCATCTTGGTAGCAGCCAGAGACCAGTAGTTTCTGCCGTTGGCAAACTTATAATTGTCGCCATAAGCCTTCTCAGAAGCCTCGATGTCCTTCTTGATCTGAGCCATTACCTCTGCTGCAGGAGAAGCAGCCTTACCCATGTTACCGATGCTGATGTCGCTACCCTTGGTATAGTCGGTTACAACGATAACGTCGCCATAGGTTCTCAACAGCTGGAAGTACATGAAGGCACGCATACCGTATGCTGAACCCAGATAGTTACTCTTGGCAGCCTCCTTGATAATATTGGTATTCTCGGCCTTGGCAATCATCAGGTTGAGCTGGTTGATAAATCCGTAGCAGCCGCCATAGTTGCTGATGGCTGGACTTGCCTGGCTCAAGAGGTTGTTCCACATGAACTCATATCCACTACTTGCCTCACCAGAGAAAGAACTGCCACCATAGAGATTGGTACGCATCTCACCCCACTCGAAAAGAGTGAAGGCACGGTCGCGGAACATCGCCTGGAGACCGGTGTTGGCTGAACTGAACTGGCCTTCTTCCTTCCAGTAGCCAGCATCAGTAATCTCACTTTGTGGTTCTACATCAAGACAGCTAGTCATTGAGAAGACCATGCAGCCTGCTGCAAAATATTTCAAAAACTTTTTCATTTTTCGTCGAATTTTAGAATGTTACTGATAAACCGAAGAGTAATGTGCGTGGTGTAGGGTAACGACCATTGTCAATACCTGCACCATAACCATTATACGCTGCTGGCTCTGGAGAAGCTCCATCATAACCAGTGATGTAGAACAGGTTCTGACCTGTTACATAGAGGGAAGCATTCTGCATGCCTACTCTGCTGATCCATGTCTTTGGCAAGTTCCAGTTGAGAGTAATCTCGCGCAGTGCCAGGTAGTCGCCCTTCTCGTAGAAACGGGAGCTGTTACCGTTGACTGCTGTGTAACCGTTGTTCTCACGGGTGATATTCATCTTGTTCAACTGGTCAGCATATGTAAATACTGGAAGGTCTGCATCGCGGTTAGTCTCAGACCATGTATCCTTTACCTTGTCGATGAGGTTGAACGAACCCTGATACTGTCCCAAAGAGCGGGCCTTGAGGTCGTTGTAGATGGTGTGTCCCAATGAGTAGTCGAAACGTGCATAGAGAGATACATTCTTGTAACCGAATGTTGTGGTGAAACCACCAGTCACATTAGGGAAGATATTACCTACTACCACGCGGTCGAGCTGACTGATATGTCCATCGCCATTCACGTCTTCCCAGCATACGTCTCCTGGCTCGATAGGCTTCCAGCCATTAGACTCCTTATACTTCTTACCGGTTGCAGGGTTGATCTGGTCTGCCAAACCTGGACCATAAAGATGTGCGATGTCGTCAACACGCTCGTTGGCATTTGCCTTTACATCGTCCCAATCTCTGAAGATATGCTGCTGCTGGTAACCTACCAGGTCGCCCAACTTGCCACCTTCACGGTATCCACCGATCCACTTGGTTGGGGTCTTGCCGTTGGCATCTACCTTGCCTGCTGCTACCTCGTAACCACCAATCTGGTTGTTTGGCTTGTCGCTGCTTGGCAACTGCAATACCTTGTTGGCTACAGAAGTGAGGTTAGCTGTAACATCCCACTTGAAGTCCTTGCTGTTGATGATGTTGGCACGTACCTCCATCTCGAAACCAGAGTTGCGGAGCTTACCCAGGTTGGTCTTCATGCTAGAGAAACCGGTGTAACCTGGCAAACTGATATCAGTAAGCAAGTTGTCGGTTGTACGGTTATAGTAGTCGAGGATAAAGCCCAGACGGTTGTTGAAGAAACCGATATCGAGACCTGCCTCGAACGACTTACTCTGCTCCCACTTCAACGCTGTATTGGTAAGGGTTGAGTTATAGTAACCAGTCTGACCGCCATAGTTGCCATACTTCTTGTAAAGACCATAAATATCGAAGTTACCGATACCGTTTACGTTACCGTTGATACCATAACTTACACGTGGCTTCAAGTTGCTGATGACGCTGGAGATCTTAGAATTCTTCCAGAAGTCCTCCTCCATGATGTTCCAACCTGCAGATACACCTGGGAAGAAACCCCAACGGTTATCTTTCAACTTAGAGATACCGTCGTAACGATAGGTGAAAGAGAAGAGATACTTCTGCTTGAAGTCATAGTTAACACGACCGAAGAGAGACTCGATACGGTAACCAGTCTTGCTGCTGCTTGTAGCCGTGCGGTTAGCACCTACGTTCAGGGTATGGATTGTATCGAAAGGAGAGTTCTCTGTGCTTGCATTGAACTTGAAGTACTGATAGTCGAAGTACTCACCACCAATCATGGCATCCACATTGTGATTCTCGAAGAAGGTATCGTGATAGTTCAACGTACCGCTCAACTGAATCTGAGTGAAGCGTGTAATGTTGGCTTCAGCAGCACGGGTTGTGTTAGGAGAACCCTGGTTCTGCTGCTGGTAAGACTTGTTGAAGCTCTCGTACTGGTAATCGTAGTGATACAGAGAAGAGTTTGCTGTGAATACCAACTTCTTAGGGATGATGTTCAAATCGAAGCCCAGGTTGTAGGTCTGCTTGCGTGTACCGTCTGTGCTTGTGAGGCGAGAACGGTAGTACTCTGGGTTACCGTCACCTGTACCCCAACCAGAAGCAGGAGTGCCATCCTCCAGATATGGATTCCAGGTAGGACGCTGTGAACGGGAACGATAGAAGAACTCGTATGTACCGATCCACAGAGAAGGCTGCTTAGCCCAGCTATAGGTAGTACCAGCCTTTACATTCAGGAAAGGAAGTACCCAGTAAGAACCGTTGATAGCACCATTGAAACGCTTGTAACCTGTACCCTTGACAGCACCATCCTCGTTGTAGTAACCGAGACTTGCAGAGAAGGTACCCTTGTCGTTACCGCCAGAAAGGCTCAGGTAGTGATCCTGCGTAAGCGCTACATCGTGGAAGGTTGCATCTTCCATCTGACCGCTGTAATCCTTATAGAGAATCTGCTTGCCCTCGTAGTATGGGTCGTCCATTACCTGCCAGCCCTCGCTCTGGAGATGCTTGGTATCATCATTGAGATAACGGATATCGAACAACTTGTTACCTATACCATAACCCATCTGGTTATCTACAGAAGCGGCACTTGGAGCATTATTGGTATAACGCTTGTAACCCAAGCGGTTGTAGTAGATGTAATCATGTGCATTGAGGAAATCGTAACCCTGACGGGAGAAGTTCATACCGAGCTTAGCCTTGTAGTTAACAGTGGTCTTACCAGCCTGACCATTCTTGGTCTGAACCAGAATTACACCACCGTTGGCACGGGCACCGTAGATAGCGGTAGAAGCAGCGTCCTTCAAAACCTGGATTGACTCGATGTCTGAAGGGTTGATATCGCTCAAGCTCTCACGGATGATACCATCCACAACGATGAGGGCGCCATTGTGACCACCTGTGATAGAAGCACCACCACGGAGAGTGATGTTAGGGCTTGCACCTGGCTGACCAGACTCGCTGATTACGCGGAGACCTGTCACTGTACCCTGCAACGCATTACCCACGTTGCTGACAGCAGCCTTCTCCAAAACCTTGTTATCCATCTTAGAGATAGCAGTGGTCAATGTGGCACGCTTCTGCTGACCACCATAACCAGTTACCACCACCTCGGCAAGCACCTGCTTGTTTTCGCTCATAGTTACGCTGAGAGGCTGACCCTCGAACTTGATCTCCTGAGTATCGAATCCGATATAAGAGATGACGATGATGTCGCCCTTCTTCACGTTGCTCAAAGAGAACTTACCGTCCAAGTCGGTAACAGCACCATTGGATGTACCCTTCACGAGTACTGAAGCACCGATTACGGTCTCTCCAAGGTCATCAACTACCACACCTGTACAGGTAGAGGTCTGCTGCGTGGCACTCACTGCCAAGCTACTAGTACCTGCGAATGCTGGCGAAGCGCCCATGCATCCCAAAGATACTGCCATGACTAATTGTTTCAAATCTGAGTTCATGTTCATAAGTTGATAATTAGTTACTAAAGTTTCGCAAGTGAATAAATATCAACTTGCTTGTTTATAAATATGCATATTACGTAGCGTATGGGCAACAGG
>USQD01000052.1 GCA_900556795.1 uncultured Prevotella sp.
TGGTCCTGACGATCTTTGGGATTTTCATTTGCATAGAACTTACCGCCATAGCACAGGCATTAGACATAGCAGATATACCTACTGGATGGATCAGCGAGATTTCACTGCAAAAAGAGTTCCGTTAGAAAACATCGCTTTAGGAGGGAAATGGGACATTTCCAAAGAAGCACTTGATAGAAGAATCTATTTTTATGAAGTTGATGAAGGTACTGAAATAACAAAAACCATATCTTGTGACTTCGAAAAGATGAATTCCAATAAATTCAACGGTGACATCAAATTAAATGTAGGTCTTTCAAAGAATGTTAACGGCTCTGGAAGTATTGGAGGCGAAACCTCTTCGTCCAATACGACAAAGGAAACTAAAACCATTACAATTAAGCACTCACAAAAAAGTGATGAGTTAGGTGATGCCATTATAAACTTTTATGACCCCCTTATCGTAGAAAAGACAGGTTCTGAATACAAGATGAAAGTGTATAGCACTGGCTCTGTTTCATTTGGAATATCCGTTTACTAACATGAGACTATGGCAAAAATAAGATTTATACTAATTGCACTATGTTCTGTACTTCTCTTTTCATGTTCAAAAGATGAAGTTGACTTAGATGATGTCACTAATGTCGTTAATTTCAAAGTCACAAGTGACAGCCCCAACCAACCGTTCGAAATAAGCGCTACGGATGGATACCATTTTAAGACAAGTGGCAATTGGGAAAAAACGATTACTACCAAGAACTACTTTGCCAGTTTAATCATAGAATGCGATAATCCCAATACTTTACTAAAAGGACAAATCTATGTAAATGGCATTCTTGTAAGAAAAAAAGAAGGCAACCAATATATTCATATTGGTTTACGCCTTAAAGGAAAAGAATAACTAAAGAGGTCTTCGTGTGACCTTTAGGTCATATGAAGACCGAGTTGTACGGAACAATGGTGTGTATGTATGGGGATTAACCTCGTTTTTCCTTAGTATTCACATCTCCAACGCAAGAAATTCAAGCAGCTTAACGATGTCAAAGTTGGCTATAAAAATAAACACCGGCTAGTAAACTACGCCGAAAACGTTCTTTGAAACGCTGATTTTGTCACGTATGGGTACAACAAGGGCTGTCCGCCAAGAAATCAGTTTTGACGGACTATATGTTTGTATGCTAGTTTGCAGAACGTGATGGGTCGCTAGACTGAGGCGGTGCCCTTGGCGGCTCTATGACGTCAATGACCACACGTTTGCACTTGCAATGCGGACAAACGCCAATCTCCCAACCCTTCTCCTCACATATGAGCAGGTAGGATTTCTTCTTCCTGTCCTTGGGCACAGGAGTGCCCCCGAGCTCGACCAGAACCTTACGCACCTTGTCTCTGTTGGATGGCGAAAGCAGTCCATAGTGCCGGATGCGCACAAAGGCAGGCGGCAGGACATGGAGCGATAAGAGATGCAGGAAATCCACGGCGTGCATCCTCATCAGTTTATGCACAGCCCCATGCCGGTAGTCCTTCCAGTCGTAGGTGACCATGCCAGCTTCTGCACCATATTCAACAATGCGAGAGTTACTGATGGCAACACGATAGGCATAACGGCCAATGTATTCCAGCACTTGGTTGACACTTTTGGCTGGTGGACGGCTATATACAACCCAAGCCTTCTCAAAGCATTGCTTGCGAACAACTTGTGGAATGACAACCTCCTCTTGACTCAAACCAGACGTGAGCATGGACATGAACTTGGCCCAGAACATCTTGCTCAGCGCTTGCACTGGAAAAAGGAAATCCCTGGCATCCTTGGAGCATCCCTTCAGATGATGCCACACACCATTTTCATCCACACCGCCACCTGTTACGATGCAGTGGATGTGCGGATGGTAGAAGAGGTTGGAGCCCCATGTATGGAGTATGCTCGTCATTCCCCCTTACAGCCCATGGCCCTCATAGAACTTCCGCAAGGTGTTCCATGCGGCACGGAACATGCAGGAGTAGAACAGCCTTTGATGCAACATGGCTATCGGATGCAGGCTGTCAGGAATGGTGAAGACCACGTGGAAGTACTTCACGCCAGGCATCACCTCTTCCTTGCGCATCTCTATCCACACCTAGCGTTCCTTGTTCTGGCACTTGGGACAATGACGGTCTCTGCAGCTGTTGTAGCTGACATGGATGTCGCCACACTCGGGGCAGACCTCCACATGCCACCCAATGCCCTTGTGCGGCAGACGGACATCGCAGAGAAGGACTTGAAGTAGAAGAACTACATCCATTAGATGACGAAATAGTAGTAGAAATCGGCAAGGATAAGGCTATGACCTAGGATATTGGGGCAGAGCCAATGATTTGGCTTACGACAGCATCATGTCACATGGTGGCAGTGCAGCAGATTACTTTGCTCTCGGAAATCCCATAGCCACGTACAATGATTATGTCATCAAAAACTATCCTAAAAAAGGTCTTCTCTCCGTGACAACATACCACGGCAAGAAATTTATCTACAGCGAGCCTATCGTGGAGAAAAAATGGCAATTGGAAGAAGGCGGCACTACCATCCTGGGCTACAACTGTCGGAAGGCTTCTTGTACCTTCAGACAACGCAGCTGGAATGTATGGTATGCAGAAGACATCCCTATTTCAGAAGGTCCATGGAAACTAGACGGTTTACCTGGAATGATACTCAAAGCCGTGGACACAAAAAACCAATTTTCTTTTGAATGCATAGGAATCAAAGAAAACGTGAACAAGCCCATGAGCGCCAAGCTTTCCAAAAGAGTCAAGACAACACCTGTCTATATAGAAAGACTGGAAAAGCTCCACTCATCCAACTACGAGGCATATCTAAAACTGATAGGTTCACCTTATGCTTCTTATCCGAAAATGTCAAAAAAGACAGCTTGCCTGCTGGAATATTATGAGAAGAAGAATACTAAGAAATAAATACATTATCATCATATACTTGATGCTCAGCAGCATCAACGTAAATGCTCAGGAGCTTAGGGGTGTGGTGAAAGACAGCATCACCCATAAGCCCCTGGACTATGCGTCTGTAGTGGTATATGGCGAGCAGCATCGCCCCATCACTTTCCAACACACCAACCAAGACGGCAAATTCTCCATCACCCTGCCAGAAGGGAAAAAGGCTACAACCCTCTTACCTGTATAATCACTCCACAGGCAAGAAATACAACAAAACGGTATATACCAACATCCTAGGGAAGCCTGCCATAGAGGAAGAAACGGAGGCAAACAGCTACCGCAACGAGGCAAACCTGGAATTGCAGTACAAACTGAACTCCAGCAAGAACTACATCTGCAACACCTTCCGTTCCTCATTCCACTGGAACCACTCGGGGGCAGAAACACTGCTCGGCGGAAATGCAGTGAAACAATATGTACGTCCACACAAGACATTCGTTGGGGATGATTTGAATTTCTTGCATAACATCAATAAGCACAGCAGCTACAAATTCCAGGTAAGCAGTTCGTACACCTACCTGCCAAGCCTGCTGCAACTGCTCGACAATCAAACACAGCACTTGAACGTTACCATCTCCAAGCTAAATGCCAGCACCACCTTCCGACACAAGTTGTGGGGCATGAAAATAGCCTATGATGCCCAGCTCAACTACAAGAAAGAAGAAGGAAAGCTGAATTTCACGACCAGTGAATACATGCAAGAGACACAAGCCCTGCTGACCCCAAGCATCAGTTATTCGAACGCCAGCGGACTGTCGCTCTCAGCCTCAGCAAGCATGAACCTTTCCAGATATGACCTGACCCATGATGGACGAACCCGATTCCACATCATGCCTAGTGCCGGTGTTCAATATCAACTCAATGCCACCAGCGACATCCAGGCAGGCTATCGCCTATCTTACTCCGTGATGCCATTCCATACCATCACCTCGCTCCCCTATTATGCCAGCTATTCTTCACAAATCGGTGGCAATGGGAAATGGAACGACCTAGCCACACACGTGGGTTATGCCAGCTTCAAATATGGAGACCCTGTGATAGGCTTGTTCTTCAACATGAATGGCAATTACTCCAAGACGTTGCACCAAAAGCTGTACGACAGTTGGCTGACAAACGATGTATATCACGCCCAACTAAGCGATGTGGAGGGCACATACACCACCAAGACGCTAACAGGCAACATCAGCAAAGCCTTTGGCATGGGTAAAATGAGCATAGACATGGGAGGAGATGCTATGTGGATAGACTATAGCATCTTGCAGCAAAGGGAGAAAGTGGCCTACCAAAACAGGTTCTTCATGGGATACTTCAAGCTGTCAGTAATGCCCAGCACATTCTTTGCCATCGAGGAGAAAAGCACATTACGCTACTCCAAGCAAGTGAACAAACAGGATGAATCACTCAATGGGGAAAGCCTGCGCACCGACCAACACGACCTGCGCCTGCTGCTGATGCCAGGATGCTGGGAGATAGAATGGACTAACAGCCTCTATCACAGCACCGACCATCATGTAGATAATGCCTACTTCTCAGATGCCAGCATCACCTACAGCAAGAAGAGATACGAAATAAGCCTGCGAGTAAGTAACCTGTTCGGCACAAAGAAGTATGAATATCACCAGCTCTCTGATAGCTACATGTATTATGCAGTAAACTATCTGCGCCCACGAAAAATCCTGATCAACATCGCTTTCAATCTGTAAAAGATAGCAGGGATACTCGGCAAAATGCACGCAATATCAGATTCTTTGCACAAAAAGTGGCTGATAATTTTTGTATTTCAAGCTATTTTTGTAACTTTGCAGCAAATTCTAAATACATTTCTTAATTAAGATGAAAGAATTAGCACTTAAGTACGGATGCAATCCGAATCAGAAGCCTTCTCGCATCTATATGGATGACGGAAGGGAACTGCCTATCGAAGTTATCAACGGCCGACCAGGCTACATCAACTTCCTGGATGCTTTCAACTCTTGGCAATTGGTCAAGGAACTGAAGGCTGCAACAGGAATGCCTGCTGCCGCTAGTTTCAAACACGTTTCTCCTGCCGGTGCAGCCATCGGCTTGCCACTGAGCGACACATTGAAGAAGATTTACTTCTGCGATGACGTAGATTTCGAACTTTCTCCTTTGGCTTGCGCTTATGTCCGTGCTCGTGGTGCAGACCGCATGTGCTCTTACGGTGACTTTGTTGCCCTGAGCGATGTTTGTGATGAGGCTACTGCCCTCCTCATCAAGCGTGAAGTAAGTGACGGAGTTATTGCTCCAGGCTATACTCCTGAGGCTATCAAGGTGTTGAAGGAGAAGCGCAAGGGTACCTACTGCGTCATCCAGATTGATCCTGACTACGTGCCAGCTCCTATCGAGCACAAGCAGGTGTTTGGTGTTACCTTTGAGCAGGGACGCAACGAGGTGAAGCTCGACGATCCAGCTCTCTTCGAGGATATCCCTACCAAGAACAAGACTTTCACCGACGAGGCTAAGCGCGACCTGATTATCTCGCTCATCACCTTGAAGTATACTCAGAGTAACTCTGTATGCTACGTGAAGGACGGTCAGGCTATCGGCATCGGTGCCGGTCAGCAGAGCCGTATCCACTGTACCCGCCTTGCTGGTTCAAAGGCAGACGAGTGGTGGTTGCGCCAGTGTCCTAAGGTAATGAACCTGCCTTTCAAGGAGAAGATTCGCCGTGCAGACCGTGATAACACCATCAATGTCTACATCTCTGATGAGTGGGAAGACGTATTGCAGGATGGCGTTTGGGAGCAGTTCTTCACAGAGAAGCCTGAGCCATTGACCCGCGAGGAGAAGAAGGCTTGGATTGCACTGAACAAGGGTGTAAGCGTTGGTAGCGATGCTTTCTTCCCATTCGGTGACAACATCGAACGTGCTCACAAGAGTGGTGTTGAATACATAGCAGAAGCAGGCGGTAGCATCCGTGACGATAATGTTATCGATACTTGCGACAAGTACGGCATTGCTATGGCGTTCACTCACGTTCGCCTCTTCCATCATTAATTTATATAATATAAAAGGTATATGAGCGATATTGACGATATTATCATGGGCGGTATGGTCTTCAAAGGTGGAGGCGGTCCCAAGAAGGACGACGACGACAAGGTGAAGACCAAGGCCAAGAAAAAGAAGTATATTACGGGTGCTCACGGCAGCGGCTCTGCCCGTCAGAAGGCAAAGTATCGCCAACAGAGAGCCAACCGTAAATCGCAGAAGAAGAAATAATCTCTAGCTCTATCTTTGTCTTTCTGTAAACACAGATACAAAGATTGATAAAGAGATTGATAAAAGATTGATAAAAACATTCGCCCGTGGGGTGCTGGGAGTTTTCCCTGGCAGCCCACGGGCGAAGTTTTTTTATTCTAGTTCAGTTACTAGTACTTTATCTGTTCATGACGCTCTTCACACCCTTTCCCTTAGTAAGATGCAGGGTGGCAGCCTTGAGCTTATGGTTGCTGTGGTCGAAGATGATGGCCGGGTCGAGGCGCTTGCCGCCGAAAGACACCTCGAAATGGAGATGCTCTGTGGTGGCCCTGCCGGTGCGGCCCGTAAGACCGATTACCTGACCAGCCTTCACCTTGTCGCCCTTCTTCACCATGTTCTTACTCTGATGGCTATAGAGCGTTTCCAAGCCGTAAGCATGCTTGATGCGGATGCAGTTGCCATAGCCGTAATAAGGACCCGAGGCTACTACCTCGCCATCGAAGGCGGCATAAATCTCGTCGTTAGGCTTGGTCTTCAAATCCACACCCGAGTGACGGCGGGCACCTCCGTATGGACTGATGACACGGGCATCAGGCAATGGATATGCCCATGCCTTCTCCTCTATCTTCTCCAGATCGAGCAGGAAGGTGTTAGTGATGGTAAACGGGTCGTACACCTCGTCGGGGTCGAGAGTCATGGCGTGATCGCTACGGCTGCTTCCCGATTTCTTATTTGTTTCCTTATCGTTTCTATCATTCTTATCGTTCTTGGAAACGGAGGAATCCTTGCCACCTATCACCGTGATATTGATGCGGCTGCCTATCTTGCGGAACTGCACGGTCTGTCGGCGGAGCTTATGGCTCTTCAGTTCGATGATGGTTTCCGGGTTGATGCGTGCACCATTCACCATGATGGAGAAATCGCAGTAGGTCTCACCCTCCTTGGTACCCACGATGGCGATAGTTTGTCCGGCATCCACATGCTGTCCCACCTTCATCAGGTTCTCGGCATTGTTGGCATACACGGTTTCCAGACCATTGTCGTGACGGATGACGATGACATTACCCATCGACTCGGTTTTGCGCGAGAGTCGCACATAACCTTCAAACATCGCCTTGACGGCGTCGCCCTTCGAGGTTTCGATGCGCATCACGCTATTGCCATTGGTAAGGCTAGCCTTGCCCACAGGAAGCGGGAAGGAATATTCCTTGGCACGGAATATCTCAAAGTCAACATTGAAGGCTTGACTCTGGGCAAAGAGGCCTGGCGTTGCGATGCTCACCTGCTGTTGCTCGGCGGCAGTAAACTCATTTTTGGCGGGCATGAAACTGCTCAGGGATAGCATCAGCATGCCCGAGACGGCTACTAGCCCCAATCTCTGTCTTAATCTACTCATTATCTCTATCGTTCTAAATCTCTAAATTAACTATAGACTATAAATTATTAACTGTAAACTATTAACTGTAAATTGAAAAACATCCACTTCTCCCTCTTCGTTCATAGAAAAGACAGAAATGGATGTTATCTTGAAAATCATATTTTATTTCTCCAAGAGGATGGCAGTATAGATTCTGCCGCTCTCTGTGCCCAACTTGCGAGCAGAGAAATACTCGTCGCTATGCTGGAAGGTACAGATGCCGCAATCCTGGATATTCTCTTCGGCTACCCCGCAATGCAGAAGAATCTGCTTGTTGCAGAGCGGAAGATTGAGGTGCCACTTCAGGGGCTGAACGATATTACCTTCAGCAGCCAGGCGTTCGCGCTCAGCTGGGTCGGCAGAAAAAGATGCATTAGGGCGCTGCTCTGCAATCTCTTCCATCGGGAAGGCAGCCTGCTCGAATGCCTCGTAAACCTCATCTCCCACTTCAAAACTGTCGAGCGAGATGCCCGGACCTATCACAGCCTTCAGCTTTTTAGGGTCGGTATGATAGGTGAACGCCATCTCCTGGATGGTTTTGTGAACGATGCGCGCTAAAGTACCTCTCCATCCGGCATGGATGGCAGCAACAGCATGATGCTCCTCATCATAAAGAAGCACAGGGATGCAATCGGCTGTAGAAACGCCAATGCATACGCCTGCCTGATTGGTCATCAAGGCATCTACCCCTTCAAGTACCATCTTACGGATATTCTCAGGCATGGTAAAAAACTCATCTGCGATATTACGCACCTCTACTCCATGTACCTGATGCGGCATGATGAGATGGGCTGTATCAATACCCAACTCTGTGGCAAGACGCTTGCGGTTTTCAGCCACATGTTCTGCATTATCACCGCAAAACTCATTGATATTAAATTCGCCATAGTTGCCCTGACTCACACCACCCTTACGGGTAGTAGAGAAAGCCTTGACACCAGAGGCTATATTATATTCCTTGAACATTGAACTTCCAACTTTGAACTTTATGATTACTCATATTCGAAATCATCGAGGTCATCAACGTCCTCGATTTCATCCTCATCGATATATTCCACGATGTCCTCACCTTCAGCTTCCAGTTCCTGCTGGAAGCGGGACATGTCCTTATCACGATGCACGAGGGTATCCTCGGCTGTAATCTCCTGCAGCTTATTGCTCTCAGAGTTCAGTTCCTTCCAGAGCACATCCTTCAAATCCTGAATGCCCTGTCCGGTAACAGAAGAAATGAAGACTACAGGAAGGTCGGTAGGAAGAGTATCCTTCAACATCTCGATGAGCTCATCATCCAGGAGATCACACTTGGTGATGGCAAGCACACGGTGCTTATCGAGCATCTCTGGATTGAAATTCTTCAACTCGCCCAGCAACACCTCATATTCCTTCTTGATATCATCAGTATCGCCCGGTACCATAAAGAGCAGCAGGGAGTTGCGTTCGATATGGCGCAGGAATCGCAAACCTAAGCCCTTTCCTTCGCTCGCACCCTCGATGATGCCAGGAATGTCGGCCATGACAAAACTCTGGTGATCACGATAATCCACGATACCCAGTGACGGTTCGAGCGTAGTAAACGGATAGTTGGCAATCTTAGGACGAGCACTGGATACAGCACTCAACAAGGTAGACTTTCCGGCATTAGGGAAACCTACCAGACCCACATCGGCAAGGAGCTTCAACTCCATGATGATGGTCATCTCCTGCATAGGTTCTCCAGGCTGTGCATAACGAGGCGCCTGATTAGTGGCAGAACGGAACTGGAAATTACCCAATCCACCGCGACCACCCTTGAGAAGCAGCACTTCCTGACCATCGTATGCCACATCGCATACAAACTTGCCGGTCTCGGCATTATACACCACGGTACCGCAAGGCACATCAATATAGATGTCCTTACCATCGGTTCCATGACACTTGTCACGTCCTCCATTGCCACCATGCTCGGCGAAGAAGTGGCGCTGATACTTCAGATGCAGCAAAGTCCAGTAGTTGTGGTTGCCGCGAAGATAGATGCTTCCTCCACGTCCGCCATCGCCACCGTCAGGTCCACCATTCGGTTGGTACTTCACGTGGCGCAGGTGCATGGAGCCTTTACCACCCTTACCAGAGCGGCAGTTGATCTTTACATAATCTACGAAATTGGATTCAGCCATTTATTTTTCCTTTTTAATTGAATGAATAAATCTTCTTTTATTGAACAAAAGATTCTTCTTTTATTTAACGAATAAATCTTCCCCGCAGCCTTGCGGGGAAGATTATTTTATCTTGATTACAAGTTGTCGATTACATTACAAACACGTGCAAAGATCTCATCTACTGTACCGAGACCCTCGATGTGGTGGTGGATACCTTCCTTCTCATACCAGTCGATGAGCGGAGCAGTCTGTGTATGATATACGTTGAGACGCTTCTTGATAGTCTCCTCGTTATCATCAGAACGGCCACTTTCCTTACCACGGTTAATCAAACGAGCCATCAACTCGTCCTCTGGTACTGCCAACTCAATCATGGCAGCAATCTTATGACCGCGCTCAGAGAGCATCTTCTTCAAAGCCTCAGCCTGTGGAGTAGTACGTGGGAAACCATCGAAGATAACACCAGCGTGCTCCTTACCAAAGCTATCGTATACACTTGCGAGGATGTCGATCATCAACTCGTCTGGAATCAACTGACCATTGTCGATAAATCCCTTAGCTGTCTTACCAAGCTCTGTACCATTCTTGATTTCATTACGAAGTACATCACCTGTTGAAATGTGACCGAGACCATACTTCTCAATCATCTTGTCGCTCTGTGTACCTTTACCTGCACCTGGAGCGCCGAAAATTACGATATTTTTCATTTTTACCTTAAAT